>NZ_JANHZQ010000018.1:0-83495 GCF_041414725.1 Alteromonas sp. DY56-G5
AGTTCTTTTGCTATTTGATTTCATTACACTCTCCAAATTAAGTTTGAAAAGTGTCAACGCTATTTAGGATGGGTCATGTTAAAAACAAAAAAAGGCCCTAAAGGGCCTTTTTTCACAAAACCAGCATCTATTCAGAGGCGGCTTTCTTTTCGTTGCTGTCGTAAATCAAGATAGGTTTTGATTCACCGCGAATAACGGTTTCATCAATAACAACTTTGCTCACGTCTTCCATTGAAGGAAGGTCGTACATAGTATCAAGCAAAACCGCTTCAACGATTGAGCGAAGACCACGTGCGCCTGTCTTACGATCCATTGCCTTTTTAGCAATAGCATTAAGTGCATCGTCACGGAACTCAAGTTCTACATCTTCCATCGAGAACAATGCACCATATTGCTTGGTGATTGCATTCTTAGGCTCGCGTAGAATTTGAATTAGTGCTTCTTCATTCAACTCTTCAAGGCTTGTTACTACCGGTAGACGTCCAATGAACTCTGGAATCAGACCATATTTCACTAAGTCTTCAGGTTCAACTTGCTTAAACAGTTCACTGATTTGTTTGCTGTTGTCTTTCGACTTAACTGTAGCACCAAATCCAATACCCGTGTCTTTTTGTGCGCGTTGCTCAATAACTTTATCGAGACCAGCAAACGCACCACCACAGATGAACAATATCTTAGAGGTATCAACCTGCAGGAATTCCTGCTGTGGGTGCTTACGTCCACCTTGCGGAGGAACAGACGCAACCGTACCCTCAATCAGCTTTAGAAGCGCCTGCTGTACACCTTCACCCGAAACGTCACGAGTGATAGATGGGTTGTCTGACTTACGAGAAATCTTATCGATTTCATCGATGTAAACAATTCCGCGCTGCGCTTTCTCTACGTCGTAGTCGCACTTCTGCAGTAACTTCTGGATGATGTTCTCAACGTCTTCGCCCACGTAGCCAGCTTCAGTTAGCGTGGTTGCGTCAGCCATGGTGAATGGAACATCAAGCAGGCGCGCTAGGGTTTCCGCTAGCAGCGTTTTACCACTACCGGTAGGTCCTATTAGCAAAATATTACTTTTGCCAAGTTCTACGCCTTCGTGAACGTCGCCATTGCGCAAGCGCTTGTAGTGGTTATATACCGCTACTGATAATACCTTCTTTGCATGTTCTTGCCCGATAACGTAATCGTCTAGGTGAGCATGAATTTCACTTGGTTTAGGTAAAGCGTCCTGCTTTTGCTTAGGCGCGATTTCCTTAATTTCTTCGCGAATGATATCGTTACATAACTCAACACACTCGTCGCAAATGAATACCGACGGGCCTGCTATTAACTTTCTTACTTCGTGTTGGCTTTTGCCACAAAACGAACAGTACAGTAGCTTATTATCACCGTCACCGCTTTGCTTATCACTCATTACTTTTGCCTCTGCCTTGCCTGAGCCGAAAACCAAAACGTGCTATGCACTGGCTCAGGTCTACTATAACTATACTACTTAGTTGCGGCTACGTCAGATCGATTTGCTAAAACTTGGTCAACAAGGCCATATTCTTTTGCCTCAGTTGCACTCAAGAAGTTATCACGGTCTGTGTCTCGCGCGACTTTTTCATAGTCTTGACCAGTATGGTCCGCCATAAGGCGATTCAATTTCTCTTTAATAGACAGAATTTCTTTCGCGTGTATTTCAAAATCAGATGCCTGACCTTGGAAGCCACCAAGCGGTTGGTGAATCATTACGCGCGAGTTAGGTAGACAGTAGCGCTTACCTTTTGCTCCTGCAGATAGTAGAAATGCGCCCATGCTTGCAGCTTGGCCCATACATACTGTACTCACGTCTGGCTTGATAAACTTCATCGTATCGTAAATTGCCATGCCAGCAGTTACCGAACCGCCTGGTGAGTTAATGTATAAGAAAATATCTTTCTCTGGGTTTTCAGCTTCTAAGAACAACATTTGAGCAACGATGAGGTTGGCCATGTGATCTTCAACTTGTCCTACCAAGAAAATTACGTTTTCTTTCAATAGGCGAGAATAAATGTCGTATGAGCGCTCACCTTTAGAGGTTTGCTCAACAACCATAGGAACAAGTGCATTCATTGGGTCAAACGGGGTATTAGTCATAGCT
The DNA here is from genome assembly GCF_041414725.1 of Alteromonas sp. DY56-G5. NCBI lineage: Bacteria > Pseudomonadati > Pseudomonadota > Gammaproteobacteria > Alteromonadales > Alteromonadaceae > Alteromonas > Alteromonas sp. DY56-G5. The sequence continues at coordinate 2,111 of NZ_JANHZQ010000018.1, forward strand.
ACCTTGATTATCTAGCGTTAAAAACAAAAATGCTCGGAAGGCTCCGAGCATTTAAGCAGTTGCTGACAAGTAATGTCAATCAGACAGTAAAAAATTACGCCTGTTTGTTCATAACCTCGTCAAAAGCTTTAGTTACTTCGGTAACTTTTGCTTGCTCAAGAACCCACTCAATAGCTTGTTCTTCTAGTGCAACGTTCTGCATTTGTTGCATAAGCTCTTGGTTGTTGTTGTAGTAATCAACAACTTCTTGCGGATCTTCATACGCTGAAGCAGCAGTTTCGATCATCTCGTTAACTTTAGCTTCGTCTGCTTTAAGTTCGTTCTGCTTGATCACTTCACCTAGAAGAAGACCAATAGATACGCGACGTTTAGCGTTGTCAGTAAACAATTCAGCTGGTAGGTCTGGAAGGTTCTGACCACCGCCTTGCTGGCTGAAACGTTGCTTAGCTTGCTCGCGAAGTGCATTCACTTCTTGATCGATAAGCGCTTGAGGAATATCAATCTCGTTAGCTTCAACTAGCTTAGCAATAACGTCTTCTTTAACTTGCGCTTTTAGCGTCTGGTTTAGTTCACGCTGCATGTTCTTACGAACTTCTGCTTTAAGTGCGTCAACACCGCCTTCTTCAACACCGAATAGTTTAGCAAACTCTTCGTCAACTTTTGGAAGGTTTAGGCCTTCTACTTTCTTAACAGTAGTTTGGAAAACTGCATCTTTACCTTTTAGGTTTTCTGCGTGGTAGTCTTCAGGGAAAGTTACTTCGATAGTCACTTCTTCACCCGCTTTCGCGCCAACAAGTGGCTTTTCGAAACCAGGGATCATGCGATCTTTACCTAGCTCAAGAGCGAAGTCTTCTGCTTTACCACCTTCAAACTCTTCACCGTCGATAGAACCAACGAAGTCGATGATAACTTTGTCGTCTTTCTTCGCTTTACGCTTAACTTCTTTCCAAGTTGCGTGCTGCTTCTGAAGTGTTTCCATCATGTTATCTAGATCTTCGTCAGTAATTTCTACTACTGGCTTTTCGATTTCGATATCGCTAACACCTTTCACTTCTACTTCTGGGTAAACTTCGAAAGATGCTGTGAATTCTAGGTCCTGACCGTCTTCGTCTTTAGTCAGTTCAAACTTCGGCATACCAGCAGGCTGAATTTTTTCTTGAATCACTGCTTGGTAGAAGTTTTGCTGCATAACATCGCCAGCAACTTCTTGGCGAACAGCTTGGCCGAAACGCTTTTTGATTACGTTTACAGGAACTTTACCTGGACGGAAGCCGTTGATGCGTTGTGTTTTCGCCAATTGCTGTAGACGTGACTTAACTGCTGAATCAACCGTGTCAGCTGGAACGGTGATAGTAAGACGGCGTTCTAAACCCTGGGTCGTCTCGACTGAAACTTGCATTATGTTACCTCAACTATACGCCTTTACAGGCGTTTTGTTCTCAATCCCCTCTCCCGTCATGCAAGAGTTGCATATCACTCCGGGGTAGAGGTCGTTATTCGACGTTTATAAAATCAAAGTTAGGACACGAAATTGTGTCAAAAAGCCAACCTGAAACAAACGTACTGGTTAAAAAAAGACGCGGTAGTATACAGCCGCATACCACAAGAGTCGAGAGGCAAACACAAGTTTGTAACAACCATTTGAACGCATTTTGACCAAATAGCGAAACTAATAGCCTAAATAGCGAAAAAGACGGAATTTATGCGAGTTTATTGAGCAATGAATAAAGAGGAGAGAAAGATAATGGTCGGTGAGACAGGATTTGAACCTGCGACCCCTTGTACCCAAAACAAGTGCGCTACCAAGCTGCGCCACTCACCGACAGATATATCTTTTTGAAAAGCCCTGCGAGAGCTTTAAATATGGTGCGGAAGGAGAGACTTGAACTCTCACGCCGTGAAGCACTGGAACCTAAATCCAGCGTGTCTACCAATTCCACCACTTCCGCGGAAAAGTGGGGTGGACGATGGGACTTGAACCCACGACAACCGGAATCACAATCCGGGGCTCTACCAACTGAGCTACGCCCACCACAGTAATCCTGTTCAGTCTTATGTGTGAATTGATAAACACATAAGTGCCTACCGAGCTGTCAGGATCTTACATAGCTACTCGATAGTTAAAGTCGACTCATACCCTAGCCCACAGATGATTTATCACTCTTAGCTAGAAGTATTCACTGAATCGAAGAAAGCATAAATGGTCGGTGAGACAGGATTTGAACCTGCGACCCCTTGTACCCAAAACAAGTGCGCTACCAAGCTGCGCCACTCACCGACTGGAATGCTTACATTAAGCTTTTGATAAAGCTTGAAAATATGGTGCGGAAGGAGAGACTTGAACTCTCACGCCGTGAAGCACTGGAACCTAAATCCAGCGTGTCTACCAATTCCACCACTTCCGCAAAAAAGTGGGGTGGACGATGGGACTTGAACCCACGACAACCGGAATCACAATCCGGGGCTCTACCAACTGAGCTACGCCCACCATAGGGTGTGTTTGCAATTTACACGCTTTATTTTAGCAGTGTAAATACGAAAATTCAGCCTTGCTATCAGGACCTACCTGACTCGCATGGCGCGCCCGGCAGGATTCGAACCTGCGACCCACGGCTTAGAAGGCCGTTGCTCTATCCAGCTGAGCTACGGGCGCTTGGCGAATCTTCGCTGCAAAAAGTGGTCGGTGAGACAGGATTTGAACCTGCGACCCCTTGTACCCAAAACAAGTGCGCTACCAAGCTGCGCCACTCACCGACTGTCGTACCGACCTTGAAGCGTTAGCCTCTGTGCCGTTACGGGGTGCGAATATTACTGACATCCCCCCACCTCGTCAAACACTTTTTTAAATAAAATCATCAACCGCTCACAAAGCATCCATTCTCACGTTTTTTTGAACAATTACCCTTGTATTTGCCTGTCTTTAGCCTAGATTTGCGCTTCTTTTAAAGGGTAAGCATCAGGCTTTCCATTAACGGTCGTTTACGTTGAACATTTGTGGCGAATAATTGCAGAGTAATAACTACTAGAGTATTAGTCCTATTTTATGAAACAATATAGGGCACTTGTTGACCACCCAACCATATAAGAATCGTACAAGACTATGACCGCCCATCTTATTGACGGCAAACTAATTGCCAAACAAGTTCGCCAACACGTAACCTCCTATGTTGAATCGCTTACGCAAGCAGGTAAAAGACAACCAGGCCTAGCCGTTGTCCTTGTTGGCAGTGATGCAGCTTCTCAAGTTTATGTTTCCAATAAACGTAAAGCGTGCGAAGAAGTCGGGTTCGTTTCTCGCTCTTTCGACCTTCCTTCTGATACCACAGAAGAGACCTTGCTAAATTTAGTGGACGAGCTAAACGAAGATAAAGAGATAGACGGAATTCTGGTACAGCTTCCTTTACCTGCAGGGTTAAATGCAGAAAAGGTACTTGAACGTATTCACCCTCATAAAGATGTCGACGGATTTCATCCATACAACATTGGCCGCCTTGCACAGCGTATTCCTGCACTACGTCCCTGCACGCCAAAAGGCATCATGACCATGATAGAGTCAACCAAGCGCCCTATAAAAGGCTTAGACGCGGTCATTGTAGGTGCGTCGAACATTGTGGGGCGCCCTATGAGCCTGGAACTGCTTTTAGCAGGCTGCACCGTTACTACCTGTCATAAGTTTACTCAAGACCTTAAAAGTCACGTTCAACGTGCAGACCTACTGGTAGTCGCGGTAGGTAAACCGAACTTTATTCCTGGTGACTGGGTAAAACAGGGCGCGATTGTCATTGATGTAGGTATTAATCGCGTTAATGATGGTTCACTTGTTGGCGATGTTGATTTCGAAAAAGCGAAAGAGCGCGCAGGCTGGATAACCCCCGTTCCAGGCGGAGTTGGGCCGATGACAGTAGCCAGTTTGATAGAGAATACGCTGGAAGCTTACGTAAAATATCATTCTTAAAGCACAAATAGTTCAATCAAAATGTTAGGCAGAAATCAAATTTCTGCCTTTTTGTTTTATACTCCCCTCACGTTGAACACAGACTCAAACTGACCTACACCTTTTATGGCAGAACCAACATCTCCTTTATGGGAACAGCACGTAATTGATGCAACGCTTAAATGGGTTGACGACATTGTGATAAAGCACAATTTTTGTCCCTTTGCGCGCTATGTAAGAACACCTCATCAAATTCGGTGTGTGGTAATTGAGGGCGATGCGGGAAATGTCGTTCAATCGCTATACGATGAGTTGCGGCATTTAGAAGAGAACGACACCACCGCTACAACACTAATTGCACTCACGCATTCAACCCTTGCTGATTTCAACAAATATCTCGATGTACTGGCTATTAGCGATAATATGCTGCACGACTGGGGATACAGCGGCACTTATCAACTTGCCAGCTTCCACCCCAATTATGTATTCGACGATAGCGACGCAGACGATGCTGAAAACTATACCAATCGATCACCCTACCCCCTTTTGCATTTGATTCGTGAAGCTGACATCACACGCTACATGAAAAAAGAAGAGGATGCCGAAAAGATATTCAGGCATAACATTGAAAAAGCACGGACGCTTGGGTGCCCTTATTTTGAGGGTGTGTTAGACACGCTTAAAAAAGATAAGCCCGCTCGATAAAACACGAGAAGCTTACCTTTTTTGTGCAATGTAAAAAACACGCACTAAAAAGAGAATAAGCTCGTGATGCGAGCAGGCCCAAAGTATTGGATTACTCCAGGGAACCCAAATAAGCAGCTCCTTATAACAAGCAGGATGTTTATTTGGCTCAAGCTTTCACTTGAAACGTCACTTTACCTGCAAATTATGTGAGTAATATGACAACGTTACACATTTTGACTTCGTTAGGGCTAAAACGTGAATACCCACAATTCATTTTCTCTCGAAGCGATAGCGACCGTCGCTACGCCTTTCAAGCAAAAGTTTGCTATTCCAAGGCAGCCCAACTTGGCTAACGCCGAAGGTGTTATTACCTTCGAAGAAGGCTTTAACGATATCAATTTGCTTAAAGGGATAGAGAATTACAGTCACCTGTGGCTGCTTTTTATCTTTCACCAAAACATTGAACGCGGTTGGAAAAATACGGTAAAAGCCCCTCGTCTAGGTGGTAATGCAACTATGGGCGTATTGGCAAGTCGCAGTACCCACCGACCTAATGGGATTGGCATGTCTGTGGTGAAAAACAAAGGTGTGGTTAGCAGTAATGGAAAAACACAATTAGTGGTAGAAGGGGTAGATTTAGTCGATGGCACACCGCTTGTCGATATCAAACCCTATATCGCGTACGCTGATAGTGTTCTTAGCGCCAGCGATAATCTTGATGACATTAACCCCATACCCAATCGCGACGTTTCATTCGCTGATACAATCCAGCCCACGCTTGCTGAAATAGAGAAAAAGCACCGTGGTTTTTCTGCCTTGGTGACTGCGGTACTGTCCCAAGACCCTCGCCCAGCCTATAAACAGCATATTGAAAATGATGAGAAAACCTACCGCGTGACGCTATACGATATTGATGTAGGGTTTGAAATAAGAGATGCCGCCATTAAGGTGACCGAACTGGTTCATTTAGGATAATTACACTATTAGTGTTAACAGTCTGTGGCGAAATAGCTCACAGTTAATTAGAATACGCCCAAACGTGTGACACCTTATCTCGGTTCAAGCATTTCGCAATGTTTTGTTTTGCGAATTGCCGTTTGCGAAAGAGCATCACACTAACCGTCATAAATACATTTATAACAGGATACCTGCTTTACATGCGCACTAGTCAATATTTGCTTGCCACGCAGAAAGAAACACCTGCAGATGCAGAGGTTATCAGCCACCAGCTTATGCTAAGAGCTGGTATGATCAGAAAGCTTGCCTCGGGTCTATACACATGGTTGCCATCTGGTCTTCGTGTACTTAATAAAGTAGCCAATATTGTTCGTGAAGAAATGAACAAAGCAGGCGCGATTGAAGTGCTAATGCCCGTTGTTCAGCCCGCAGATTTGTGGGAAGAATCTGGACGATGGGAAGAATACGGCCCAGAGTTACTTCGTATTAAAGACCGCCACCAGCGAGATTTCGTATTAGGTCCAACGCACGAAGAAGTTATTACCGCGCTTGTGCGTAATGAAATTAGCAGCTATAAGCAGCTTCCGCTCAATCTATACCAGATTCAGACTAAATTCCGCGACGAAGTGCGCCCCCGTTTCGGCATTATGCGTGGTCGTGAATTTACCATGAAAGATGCGTACAGCTTCCACTTAGAAGACAGCTGTTTAGAAGAAACGTATCAAAAAATGTACGACGCTTACTGCAATATATTCTCGCGTATGGGCTTAGACTTCAGAGCAGTCATTGCCGACTCTGGCTCTATTGGTGGTAATCACTCTCACGAATTCCACGTGCTTGCCGCATCAGGTGAAGACGATATCGCTTTCTCAAGCGACAGTGATTACGCAGCCAATGTTGAAATGGCTGAAGCTGTTGCGCCTGAAAAAGCTGTCGCATCGGGCGCTGCAGTTGAGACTAAAGATGCCAAAGGCAAAGATTTCAATGCCATCTTAAAAAGCGTAGAAGCCGAAGTGACAAACGCGGTTAAAGTCGTAGTAGTGAAAGCCGCTAATGAAGTAGACAGTAAAGGCCAAGAAGTAGTTTCTGATAAATGGGTAGCCCTTGTACTTCGTGCTGATCATGAGCTTAATGATGTAAAAGCGGAGAAGTTAGACGGCGTTGCAAGCCCGCTTGTTGAAGCATCATTTGAACAAGCAAAAGATATTCTTGGCGTGTCACCATTGTTTGCTGATGCAACCAACCTGCCTGTACCCGCTTTTATTGACGCCAGTGCAGCTGCCCTTGCTGACTTCACCACTGGCGCTGGCGCAGGCGGTAAAGTAAATATCAACGTAAATTGGCCAGAAGGCACAATCGGTGTTGATATTCGCAATGTAGTAGCTGGCGATGCATCTCCTGACGGGAAAGGCACGCTAGATATTAAACGCGGCATCGAAGTGGGTCATATTTTCCAGCTTGGTAGCAAATATTCAGAAGCCATGAATTGTGGCGTTCTAAGCGAGTCAGGTAAGCACCAAACCTTAACTATGGGTTGTTACGGTATAGGCGTATCTCGAATTGTTGCGGCAGCTATCGAGCAAAACCACGATAAATTTGGCATAAAGTGGCCAGATCCTATTGCACCGTTTAAAATTGCATTAATACCAATGAATATGCACAAGTCTCATCGTATTAAAGAAGCAGCGGAAGCGCTTTATGAAGAGCTTGTTGCCCTTGGCGTAGAAGTGTTGTTTGACGACAGAAAAGAGCGTCCGGGTGTCATGTTCAATGATATGGAATTAATTGGCATACCTCACAGCATTGTTATTGGTGAAAGAAACCTAGATAATCAACAGGTTGAGTATAAGAATAGACGTACTGGTGAAAAGCAGTTGTTAGATGTTAGCGCAGCAAAGGACTTTGTAGCCGCACTCTAGCGCCTGATCTCGCCGATTAGATTAGAAAAGAGGGCGTATGCGGTTAACATTTTATGGCGTAAGAGGGTCAATCCCTACCCCGGGAGCAGCTTACGTCCGCTATGGTGGTAATACTGCATGCGTTCACATTGAGCTTGAGGATGGTACCGATATCATCCTCGACTCTGGCACAGGGATTCGCGTGCTTGGCGAGCGCCTTATTCAAAAAGATACACCCATTAATCTGCTGTTGAGCCACAACCATTGGGATCATATTCAAGGCTTCCCTTTTTTTGCGCCTATCTATCAGGCTTCACGTGAAATCAACATATACCCGGGTCAAACCTTCCTTGATGAACCTGATCAAATTTTAAAGCAAATGGAAGGGTCGTTATTTCCAGTCCCCCGAAGTGCGCTGAAAGCTAACATTTCTATTGTCGATATTCCCAAGTCTACAAGCCGATTTTCAGTAGGAAGCGCAACCATAACTCGCTTAGCCATGAACCACCCCGGTCGTGGCAGTGCCTATTGTATTGAAGCCGATGACGCAAAGGTGGCTTACATAACAGATAATGAGCTTTACCCTCCCTACAAAAAAGAAACAGACTTTATCGATTTCGCAAAATTTGCGCAAAATGCCGATCTGCTAATACATGATGCACAGTATATGTTGTCAGACATGCCAGCTAAGAACGGATGGGGTCATTCGGTCGCGGAAGAAGCGGTGAAACTAGCAATGGCATGTAACGCAAAAAAATTAGCTTTATATAGTCATGATCCAGAACGGACTGATGACGATATAGATGATGTTGTAAACCATTGTAATGTATACGTCACAGTGGCAGAGTCTAATCTACAAGTATTTGCATCTTCAGAAGGCCAAGCACTGGACTTCAGTTAAGCATAACAATAACCCCACGTTACGGAGAATTAAAGGTGTCTGTGTTAAAGCCTTTTGTATTTTTGGCAGCATTTGCTGCTTGTACGCCTGTGTGCGCTCAACAATCACAAGAAGTGGTAAGCGAACAAGCGTCATCTTTAGAAAATAGTGAACAAGAGCGCACTGTTGAAAATGAAGAAAATCAATCGTCACAGGATGAAAGCGGTATTGAAGTTATCGATATCATCAAACGTGACACCATCACGGAAAGTGCACTGGATAACCGATTAGAAGGCGATAAAGAAGCACTGGATAATGTGTTTGCTATCACTCAGCATAGACAAAACTATCTACTTCCAATCACTTACGTTTCCAACCCAAGCTCTGTAGCCAGTGAAGAACTAACGAACGAGAACATAGACAATAAAGAAGCCAAATTTCAGGTAAGCGCAAAGCTGCCGCTTTATTTGGAAGATACAGGATTCGACGGCGTTTACTTTGGCTTTACGCTAACCTCTTTCTGGCAGCTTTATAACAGTGAAGCGTCGAAGCCGTTTCGCGAGACCAATTACGAACCAGAAGTCTTTTGGCAAGAAACAGCCGATTATTCCGTACTTGGCTATAAATTTAATACCTTTCAAGTTGGTTTCAATCATATGTCTAACGGTCAAAGCGGGCTGCGCTCTCGAAGCTGGAACCGTATATTTGCCTCTATTGTCTTTAGCGACGATGACGATATCTACTACCTAAAGACGTGGTACCGTATTCCTGAAGACGAGAAAACAGACCCGCTTGATCCTACCGGCGACGATAACCCTGATATACAAGACTATTACGGTAGAATGGAACTTGGTTATGGAAGGAAAATTGGCGCGTTTAAAGTACTGGCGCTTTTACGAAATAACCTCGACGTAGATGAGAACCGAGGCAGCATCCAGCTAGACTTCACCTACCCTATCTCTGACCGCTATGAAGTCTTGCTTCAATACTTCAATGGCTATGGCGATTCGCTTATCGACTATAACCGCTCACAAGAACGTATTGGTATAGGTTTTCAGCTGCACTTTTTGTAATAAATAACCACGTAGACACAGGATGGGCACGCCAAACCGCTTTTGTATGGCGTGCTCTTTTCATTTTAGGCATCACTGTTTGCTAATCAATCACGCCTGCCGCGCGATAAAGCTGAATATGCACATCTACCAGTGCTGCAATATCTCTTTGGTAGCCTCCACCAATTACCGCAGCAATCGGAACGCCTAAACGCTCGGCTAACGCAAAAACTTGCGTATCTCTTTCGTACACGCCTTGCGTAGAAATATGCAGATGACCAAGGTCGTCGTTTACATGCACATCAACGCCTGCGTCATAGATGATGGCATCAGGCTGAAACTGCCTCATTACCATCGTTAGCGCTTGTTCAAGCGTGGTTAGATACTCGTCGTCTTCGGTGCCCTTATCGAGCCCTATATCAATATCGGAACGCTGCTTTCTGTGAGGGAAGTTCTTTTCACCATGAATAGATAAGGTAAAAATATCACGGTCGTTTTCGGCAAGTTTTGCTGTGCCATCGCCTTGATGCACATCTAAATCGACAATAAGCACATTTTCAACGGACGGGGTTTGCTGCATAGTTTTCGCTGCCAAATATAAATCGTTGAACAAGCAAAAACCTGAACCAAAATCAGCAAACGCGTGATGATACCCGCCCGTTAAATTCAATGCTTTTCCATGCTCTAGAGCTAGCTTGGCTGTTAAACAGGTTCCAGCAACGGCAGTACGGGTACGCTCAATCAGCTGCTGCGACCAGGGAAAGCCTATGCGGCGCATGGCTTTCTTATCTAATGCGCCAGTGCTTAATGCATCAACATAGTCCGGATTGTAATAGGCAGTGAGAAAAGAAAGATCAACCGGTGATGGAGTAACAAAACGCGATGCTTCCACACCACGATTTAACAATTCATCGCGAATACCTACGTACTTCTCGATGGGAAATCGGTGTCGCTCAGGAAGATCTAACTGGCTATAAATAGGATGAAATACGAGTGGTGTTGTCATTATTATCAATACTGGTTTAGGACGCGCGCATCTATAAAAGATAAAAGAAAAGGAGCGTGAACATTGTTCAAACACTCCCTTTCAACGTGTTTATACTGACAAAGCACAGTTAGCGGGTCAAACTGTTCACCACCTTTTCAACATTTTCTGACATACTTTTCATTGAGCGTGACATGTCATCACGCTGAGCAAGTTGATGATATTTTTCAGATGATGTGACCACATTACTGATAATTGTTTCCACCTGCTGAAGTACAGCCTCTTGCTCATCTGCGGCTTCGTTAAGCGCCACAACTACGCTGGCCGTTTCTTGAATATCTCTCACCACGTTATTGAGTGTTTCAAGCGCTGTCGCTGCTTCTGCTGCGTTTGTGTCTGACAGTTGCTTGCCTGACGACATCGCCGCAACGGCGCCTTTTGCTTCAGCTTCAAAACTACTTAAAATGTCGTTAATTTCCTTGGTCGACTGCTGTGTTTTAGCTGCAAGTGCTCGAACCTCGTCGGCTACCACAGCAAAACCACGGCCATGCTCACCTGCCCTAGCAGCTTCAATTGCTGCGTTTAGAGCCAGCAGGTTAGTCTGATCGGCAATTTCATTAATAACATTTACCACTTTTAGAATATTGGTACTGCGGCTTTGCAGTTCTGACACGATATTACTTGATTCGGTTACCGTTTTTGCTAGTTGCTTAAAGCCTGCATTGGCGCTTTCAAACGTGGCATAACAACTTGCCACGTTCTTTTCTGAGTTATTTGTCGCCACAGCAACTTGGTCGGTGATTGCCACTAAATTTTGCACAATCTCTTTAAGTTTATCCGTACTGCTATCAAGCGAGCGCGACGCATCCCGTTGTCCATTGGCGCCTTCCATAATGGATTGACTGACGTTACCGAGGGTGCCAAACGCCTTCTCCATTTCGGTCTCCGCTTGTTGAAGCTGCGCAACCGAATCTTTTAATTTGTTTTGTAATGCCCTGGCAGATTCTGCCAGCATGCCCAATTCATGGTCGCTGGAATACGTTAACGCGTAGTCGTAACGGCTATGAGCCAAGTTGGATATACACGCCGCAACCTGCTTCGTTGGTTTAATAACCTGAGAGCGTAAACGAGCAATCACATAAGCAACAGAAAGCACAGAGAGCGCAATAGCCGCCAGTAGAATTATCCAGAGCATAGTGCGCGTATTGGCTTTAAGTTCAGCAATCGCATTCGCTGAATCGGCTGCAATTTCCGCCGCGATACCTGAGAGGAGCTTAGCAGGCTCTCTATCAATACCTCGAACAAAGCTATCTCCAACCTTTGGATCAAACCCTGAGTTAATAAATGCGTCGTATCCTTCACGGTATTTCTCGGCCATGACTGCATGGGCTTTTTGAAATTGCCTGATATCTGACTTCACGCTTTCACTTATCACACTACTTGATAGCATCAGGTCAAACTGGCGAGTGATGTCGGCCTCTCTCTGCTTGAATCGCTCCCAGTATTTTTCTCGGTCGTCTTTTTTGTGGCCACGCAACAATACGTTCTTCCACTCTTGCACTTGAGTTTTGAAAGTACTTAGCGTGGTATTGACGTCTCGTTCTGACTGAACAAGGGTGTTTTCTAACTCATCGAATGAATTAAGTAACGAGAAAGACTTTAGAATTGAGGCACCGTTTAATAGTACAAGAATTAAAAAGCTGGCGAGAACAGGCGTCATCACCAAACGGCTGATGCTTGTGTAATTGAACACGGCTTAACCTTTAGTATAAATTTAAAGAAGGACGTCGCCATTAAATGATATTTTTATGACGGTATGGTTACAAATTTGGTATGAATCAACATACCAATATATGCGAAAATATACACTCTTATAGTAACAGGCTTATTAACTTGCTCTTTTTTAAGTAGATACAAAAAAAGAGCCCGAAGGCTCTCTTTTCATTTCGGTAAATTTACACCCGTTTACTCCCACTCAATCGTAGCAGGTGGCTTACCAGAAATGTCGTAGACCACACGACTAATGCCGTCAATTTCATTGATAATGCGATTAGACACTTTACCTAGGAAGTCGTAGGGTAAATGTGCCCAGTGAGCTGTCATGAAATCGATGGTTTCTACTGCACGAAGGCTTACTACCCAGTCGTATTTACGCGCATCACCCATTACGCCAACTGAGCGCACTGGAAGGAATACGGTAAAAGCTTGGCTTACTTTTTGGTATAGGTCAGCTGCATATAGCTCTTCAATGAAGATAGCGTCAGCACGACGTAGTAAGTCGCAATATTCTTTCTTAATTTCACCAAGTACACGAACACCTAGACCCGGACCAGGGAACGGGTGACGGTAAAGCATGTCGTACGGTAAACCTAGCTCAAGGCCGATTTTGCGTACTTCGTCTTTAAAGAGTTCACGCAGTGGCTCAACAAGACCTAGCTCCATATCTTCTGGAAGACCACCCACATTGTGGTGCGACTTAATTACGTGCGCTTTACCCGTTGCAGAACCCGCTGATTCAATAACGTCTGGGTAAATAGTACCTTGCGCTAACCACTTCGCGTTTTCACGCTTACCCGCTTCCTCGTCAAATACACGAACAAACTCATTACCGATAGCTTTACGTTTAAGCTCAGGATCTTCAATGCCTTTTAGGCGATCAAGGAAACGCTCTTCAGCGTCTACACGGATAATGTTAAGGCCGAAATGGTCACCAAACATTTCCATTACCTGATCAGCTTCATTTAAGCGAAGCAGGCCATTGTCTACAAACACACAAGTAAGTTTGTCACCTATCGCGCGGTGAAGCAGCATGGCTGTTACTGAAGAATCTACGCCGCCTGAAAGGCCAAGAATAACTTCTTCATCGCCCACCTTATCTTTTATACGCTCAATGGCATCGTCAATAATTGCGCCAGCTGTCCAGAGCTTTTCACACTTACAGATGTCCATCACAAAGTGAGTTAATAGACGCATGCCTTGGCGAGTGTGAGTCACTTCAGGGTGGAACTGCACGCCATAGAATTGCTTCTCTGCGTTATACATTGCAGCATGTGGGCATGAAGCGGTTTGCGCGATGGTTTCAAAACCTTCGGGAATAGCTGCCACTTTATCGCCGTGGCTCATCCATACATCAAGCAGCGCCGCGCCGTTATCACCTATCGCATCTTCAATTTTATCCAGCAGCGGGCTTGGTTTAATCACTTCTACTTGCGCATAACCAAATTCACGCTTGTCTGAACCCAGTACGCCACCACCTAGCTGTTGTGCCATGGTTTGCATGCCATAGCACACGCCTAGCACTGGCACGCCGGCTTCAAATACGTAGTCGGGCGCGCGTGGTGAGCCTTCTTCGGTTACTGACTCTGGGCCACCTGACAGAATAATCCCTTGAGGATTAAATTCGCGGATTTGCTCTTCGGTCACATCCCAAGCCCAAAGCTCACAGTAAACGCCTATTTCGCGAACACGACGTGCTATCAACTGCGTGTATTGCGAGCCAAAATCCAAAATAAGTATGCGTTGGTCGTGGATATTTGTGGTCATGTTTTATTTTTACCCGTTAAATAAAAGAACAAAGGCTGGTGTAGTACCAGCCTCGCAGTCGTCGGTCGCCTTAACCTAAACGGTAATTTGGCGCTTCTTTGGTAATGCTTACATCGTGCACGTGGCTCTCGCCCATTCCGGCTGAAGTTACGCGCACAAATTGTGCCTTGGTATTGAGCTCTTCAATCGTTGCGCAGCCCGTTAAGCCCATGGCTGAGCGCAAGCCGCCCATTTGCTGATGGATAATATTAGCAATTGGACCTTTGTACGCTACGCGGCCTTCAATACCTTCTGGTACTAATTTCTCAGCGTTATCAGAATCTTGGAAGTAACGGTCTGACGAACCGTGGCTTTGATCCATAGCGCCTAGTGAACCCATACCGCGATATGACTTGTAATAACGGCCTTGGAAAAGTTCTACTTCGCCTGGCGCTTCTTCAGTACCTGCTAGCATGCTGCCAACCATTACGCAGCTTGCGCCAGCAGCCAACGCCTTAGCAATGTCACCCGAAAAACGAATACCGCCGTCAGCGATTACTGGAATGTCAGTATCTTTAAGCGCTTCTACTGCATCTGATACCGCAGTAATTTGAGGCACACCGCAACCGGTTACGATACGGGTAGTACAAATTGAACCAGGGCCAATTCCCACTTTAACAGCATCTACGCCGGCATCGGCAAGTGCTTTCGCGCCATCGCCCGTCGCAACGTTTCCCGCAATAATTTGTACATCTGGATAGTCTGCACGTACCTTCTTCACGCGGTCAATAACACCTTGCGAGTGACCGTGAGAGGTATCGATAAGTAGAACGTCAACGCCTGCATCTACAAGTAGTGCAATACGTTCGTCAGTACCTGGTCCAACGCTTACCGCAGCACCAACACGTAGGCGACCAAGCGAGTCTTTACATGCGTTAGGCTTGTTTTCTGCTTTTTGGAAGTCTTTAACAGTGATCAGGCCTGTAAGCTTAAACGCGTCGTCGACGACAAGAATTTTCTCAATGCGGTGTTCGTGCATAAGATCTAACACCACATCAGAGCTTGCACCTTCTTTAACGGTAACCAGATCATCCTTACCGGTCATTACGTTTCTAATAGGCAAATTCAAACGCTTTTCAAAGCGAAGATCGCGGCCTGTCACAATACCAATTAGGTTATTATCTTTGTCAGTCACCGGGAAGCCAGAGTAACCAAGACGCTTAGAAAGCGCGATAACTTCACCAATGGTCGCATTCTCTTCAACCGTTACCGGGTCAGATACCACACCACTTTCGTATTTCTTAACTTCACGTACGTGTTTGGCTTGCTCTTCGGGCTTCATGTTTTTATGAATGAAACCAATACCACCCTCTTGGGCTAGCGCAATAGCTAGACGGGCTTCAGAAACCGTGTCCATGGCAGCAGACACCATTGGAATATTTAACGTTACGCCACGCGTAAGGCGTGTTTGTAAGTTGGCTGTGTGAGGGAGGACGGTCGAGTGGCCGGGAACCAGCAACACATCGTCGAACGTCAGGGCTTCTTGGATGATACGTAGCATGCAACAACACCTATTCAGTTGAGGGTTAATTGCGGCGCAATTGTAGTGTTTTTTAGTTTTCAGGTAAACTCTAAATGTATTAAACCCAGTGATTTTTTTTATGTTTACAAATTCGCCATCTACGTCTCGACAAATTTTAACAGTTACCAAGCTAAATCGCTTAGCCAGAACCGTACTGGAAGGCGAAATTGGCCTTATTTGGCTATCGGCTGAAATATCCAACTTTGTGGCAGCCGCATCAGGGCATTGGTATTTCACGCTGAAGGACAACAAAGCCCAAGTTCGCGCGGCCATGTTCAAGGGATCAAACCGCAATGTTCGCATTCGCCCTAAAGAAGGCGACAAAATTTTAGTGCGAGCGTCGGTTGGCCTTTACGAAGCACGCGGCGACTATCAACTGGTTGTCGAACACATGGAAAGCGATGGCGAAGGTGCGCTTAAGCAAGCGTTCGAAGCCTTAAAGTTCAAACTCAACAATGAAGGCTTGTTCGATACTGCTAACAAGCGTGCGCTACCTGAACGTATTAATCGCATCGGCGTAATAACTTCATCAAGCGGTGCAGCGCTTCATGATGTATTGAGTGTATTAAAACGACGCAGCCCACAAACCGAAATCATTGTTTATCCGTCGATGGTTCAGGGTGAAACCGCACCTTTACAGTTAATTAATGCGTTAAGAACGGCTAACCGCCGCGCAGAAGTGGATGTGCTGTTACTTACGCGAGGCGGAGGTTCATTAGAAGACTTGTGGTGTTTTAATGATGAAAGCTTGGCAAGAGAAGTCGCTGCAAGTGCCCTTCCCATAGTTAGCGCCGTAGGCCATGAGGTAGACTTCACCATTAGTGACTTCGTCGCCGATGTTCGCGCCCCTACCCCATCTGCTGCTGCCGAAATCTTAAGTCAGGATTCTGCCGCTCTTTACCAAACGCTAAGTCAACAAAAACAACGCTTAGCAAGGGCAATACATCAGTACCTTCAAACGAGTAAACAACAGCTTGTTTTAAAGAAACAACGGCTAAATGCGTTGCATCCACAAAGCCGCATCCAATCGCAGTGGCAAACGTTAGACAGACTACAACTTCGTTTAGCGCATAAGATGCAAAACGACTTGGCAAAAGCAGAGAAGCGATTACAAGGTCTTGATTACAGGCTAAACAAACAATCGCCATCAGCAAACGTGGCGCGTGCAAAAGACAAACTGAATTACGCTAGCACCAAGCTCTTATCAAGCATGAATACACTCATTAGAAGCAAAAAAAATGAACTTGGTGGTAAAGTTAGCCTCTTACAATCCGTAAGTCCTCTTTCAACGCTCGCGCGTGGTTACAGCATTACTTTGTCCGACAAAGCAGCCATTAATAGCGTGAATAAAGTAAATGTAGGTGATGAGATAAAATCTCGGGTGACTGACGGAGAAATAACCAGTACAGTGACACACATTCAGCGGCAATAGGTAGCCTTAAGTATTATGCCCGTTCATGTAAACGCGTTTTCCTTTTCCAGTATTTACCAGCGGGCCTGTGCATTTTGGAGCCTAAAGTCACAGCGGTTCGCTGTATCAAAAATTTTAACACCTTTGTGCGTTTTTGTTCTGTTACTAGTGCCTGACTTCACCTTTGCTTCTATGGTCAATCAACCTGTCTCTGTTTTTTCTACCTACCCGAGCGAGACGTTACTCAGGGCTTGTGGAGCCCAGCGAGCATTAAGCGAAGCTAATGCTTCTCAATCCACTAATTTATGTTTTGAAGATGCTATTTCGCCCGACAGCTTTATTAAACTCCTAAGCGAATCAGGAGAGTTCAGTCATTTGTTCCCTTATGGCGAAGGAAACGACTACGAACTATTGATTGCTAATGTTGGCGCAGCGCCTGGCATGCATCGACAGCACGCAAAACAATTTGCAGAATTCACTTTACAATGGCGAGGGATAGAAATTGACTCATCTTCATTTGATGCGAGTGCCGTAGGAAACACAGATGTGAAAACGGAAACCGCTTTAGCCGAAGAAGAAGCTCAATCGTTGATTGCCCGCTGGATTCAACATGCCAAACATTCTGGATTATTTACCAGCCAGTTTTTGTTCGATGCGCTAGAAGCTAGCGACTATAAGGGTGGATTACAGGTACCAAACGCCATTGGCGACTTCACTAAATTAGATACTCAGTTATATCCAGACCCGTTTAACGGTGCAATTACTCGCTATATACACCCTGAGTTTGAAGATGCGCTCGTTGATGTCACCGTATATCCCTTTTTAGATCAGCTTTCTTCAGATGAAAACGAGCTACTTCCTAAGCAACTAGAAAGTGATCTGCAACGAGCTAGTGCTACAGCCGATTTACAGCAGTTAACGTTGTCTCAAATCAGCCCAGCCTCACGCTACGAGGTAAACAGCGCATTAAGAGGATGGAGATTGGGGCTGAGCGCGGCATCTGAAACATCACCAACAATTTACGCGACAACCTATGTCTTTAAGCTACAAGATAAAATCGTAAAAGTGTCTACGACTTTTCCTCCTGACTTTTCAGACAATATTGTCAATCAATTGATTGTTAACGTAGAAGTTCCGCAAGAGTCTGAAATGATGAAAAAGGTTCGCTCTCTGCTTTTGGAAAGCGCGCGTTAAGCTTTTTTCGCAGAGCGTCGTTTAACTAGCTGCAAACTCAACGTTGGCTTTTCTTCTGTTTTGGCGGTGAGAATATATACTTTTTGCTGCTCTTTTGGTTTATACCTATCAAACCAGTTATACATTTGATTTTTTTGAAGTGGTGAGGCGACTTTAACCAATTTTTCTACTGACACTTTATCTCCCAAAACGCTGCTGGCTGTCTGCTAAACAGGTAGTGTCTGCAAAAACAGCTCCAAATTTCACATTCGTGGTAACCTCCCGAATTCAAAGGTACGTACCTATAAATGACTGAATGTGTGAGCAAAGAGAAAGTGGGAATAGCAGGAAAAGAATACAATCTAAGTGTAATAATGACCTAGCAGATTAAATCAAGAAAACCGTAGAGTTGAATACGACTGGCAAAATGCAATTCACGCTAAAGCGAGTCTAATTGGGGATTTCATCATGCCACAATAGTGGGGAAATTGAGTAATGTAAAAGCATGGACGCTATCGCCACTTGGTCAGAAATAGCGCCCAATCCTTAAAAAGGCTACTTTTTATCTTTGTAATAAGACATCATACGACGGCGCTTGCGCTGCTGCGCCAAGGTCAAATTAGCCTTT
Organism: Alteromonas sp. DY56-G5; assembly: GCF_041414725.1. Classification (NCBI taxonomy): domain Bacteria; kingdom Pseudomonadati; phylum Pseudomonadota; class Gammaproteobacteria; order Alteromonadales; family Alteromonadaceae; genus Alteromonas; species Alteromonas sp. DY56-G5. The sequence continues at coordinate 20,820 of NZ_JANHZQ010000018.1, forward strand.
TTACCTTCAAACGGGTTGTTGCCTTCTCTGAATTCTATCTTGATAGGCGTGCCCATAATTTCTAGCGCTTTTCTGAAATAGTTCATCAAGAAACGCTTATAAGAGCTTGGTAAGTCATCCACTTGATTACCGTGAATAACAATAACCGGTGGGTTGTAACCACCTGCGTGAGCATACTTCATTTTAACTCGGCGACCACGCACCAGCGGAGGTTGATGGTCATCCTGAGCCATTTCCATAATTTGTGTAAGCAGCGCGGTATTAATACGCTTGGTCGCGCTCATATACGCTTCTTGTACAGACTCAAATAAATTACCAACACCCGAACCATGAAGCGCAGAAATAAAATGAATTCGAGCGAAGTCGATAAAGCCTAAACGACGGTCCATCTCGCGCTTTATGTCGTCTTTCACGTCAGTACTTAATCCGTCCCATTTGTTCACGGCAACTACTAATGAACGACCTGAATTAAGCACAAAGCCTAATAGGCTAAGATCTTGGTCGGTAATACCTTCTCTGGCATCAATAACCAATAGCACTACGTTAGCTTCTTCAATTGCCTGAAGAGTTTTAACAATAGAGAACTTCTCTACGGCTTCACTAATTTTCTTGCGCTTTCTCACGCCCGCGGTATCGATTAGGATATATTCACGCTCATCCCTTTCCATTGGAATGTACACGCTGTCACGGGTGGTGCCTGGCATGTCGAATACCACCACGCGCTCTTCACCTAAAATGCGGTTTGTCAGTGTCGACTTACCCACGTTGGGCTTACCTACGATAGCAAGTTTGATAGGTAACTCTTGAAGGCGTTGACGCTGCGTTTCAGCATCCTCTTCTTCTTCAGGCTCCTCATCGACAATTTCCATGTCCGGGAAATCAGATTCAAGTGGCTTTAAGGCGTCCTGCAGCAATTGGCTAACACCGCGACCGTGCGCCGCAGCAATTTGCTTAATATCACCTAAGCCTAAGGAGTAAAATTCCGCACTTTCGCTATCGCCGTCAATTCCATCAACCTTGTTCGCCACAACAAACACTTTTTTGTTTATGCGTCGAAGATGATCAGCAATACCTTGGTCGGCTGGCAGCATACCTGCTCTGGCGTCAACCAAAAACAATACGACATCAGCCTCTTCTATAGCTAACAAAGACTGTTGTGCCATTTCAGCATCAATGCCCTCTTCATCGCCCGTAATACCGCCGGTATCCACTACTATGAACTGGCGCTTTTCAAATTTCGCTTGGCCGTATTTACGGTCGCGAGTTAGCCCCGGATAGTCAGCAACTAGTGCATCACGGGTATTTGTAAGGCGATTAAACAAGGTTGACTTACCAACATTAGGGCGGCCAACCAAAGCAACAACGGGTAACATTTATCAGATCCTAGGGGTCATGAAAGCTAAAAAAGCACAAGCCGCATACACCATCTATTACAACTAACGTTCGGGAGCTGTATTCTCTAACGAGAGGTGAATTACTATGAGGCTTTTGAGAATGGGCGCATTATACCTTGTTCACTACCTAATACCAATGGCGTTCAATAATACGAAGAGAAACCGTCTACCCATTGATAATTGCCAAGTTTAGGCCCGAAAAACCGCGGGGTATAAAAAAAGGCGCTTTAAGCACCTTTTCTGTTTAAATATTAGCGAAACGTTCCTGTTACTTTGGAACTTGCACCGACGCTATTACGCCATTACGTGTTACCGCTATAATCTTATCATCAACCTTCAACGGCGCAGCATAGATTGAATCATCTTCGTCATCGCCGCCAACATCTAGGCGTGCAACAACTTCACCTGTTTCTTGTTCAATCCAGTGTAGAAAGCCCCAGTTATCACCAACAACCACATGGTCGCCTACTGGAGTAGCAGCCGTTAATGAGCGATGCTTAAGTGAACCTTGAGACCAAAGCTCTACGCCGTTTCGTCTATCAAGGGCATAAACGTTAGAGTTGTTGTCTACAACAAAAATTTTATTGCCGTCGATATTCAAATTGCGAAACGATGCATATTCACGTTTCCAAATTACACGACCTGAACGTAACTCTACAGCAGCTAATGTTCCGTTGTAAGAAACCGTGTAAACCGTGCCGCCAAATAAAACAGGCGTTGTGTCGATATCAACAATACGCTCTAACTCTGTTGCACCAGAAGGCGTTGCAATTACCGTTTCCCACGCAAGTACACCTGTTTCGATAAGATTAACCTGAATCTTACCTGTAGGTGTGCCGATGATAGCACCACCGTTAGATGCGATTGGGCCAGAAATACCACGTAATGTTAGCGGAGGAGTATCACCTTCGTGTCTCCACAACTGTTCACCAGTGCGGGTATTAAAACCAAATAAGCTACCAGCACCCGTGTTAACCACTAAGATACCTTCATCAGCTGCCGGAGCCGCTAAAATCTCACCGGGAACAGACGCATCCCAAACCAACTCTCCGGTTTCTGCATCCATTGCAGCTACATAGCCGTTTTCTGTACCAATGAACACGTGTCTGTCTGCTACGGCGATACCACCAATACGTGCAGTCTCACCGCTACGCCACAAATTAGTGACTGAGCTTAGCATGCCCTCAGAGCGAAACTGTGCGAAATCTTTCTCCCACAACACCTTACCCGACTCAGGGTCCATCGCGACAACGGCGCCATGGCGATCGGCAGCATAAAGCTTGTCATAGGCATAAACAGGGCGAAGACGAGAGAAGTAATGATTAACGCCATCACCAATATCGCGATCCCACACTAATTTAGGTGTGAATTTAGCCTCAATAGGCTTTAAACGACGAATCTCTAATTCTTCGTCATCTGCAAACCAGTCTGAAATAGTTGAGCAGCCAGACATTGTGATAGACACCGCGAGTGCCATACCTATCGTGCGAGCAAATCGACCTTTACGGCCACACGTGTTGTGAAACAAATTGCGTACCTCTTTATTATTTATACCAGCCCTAAGGCTTTCGCTTATTGCGCAGCAGATACCGATAGGTTATCTAACTTCATTTGTAAAAGCGGATTGTTGGCATTTTTTTCTAACGCATTTGAATAAGCTAAGCGAGCATCATCAAACTTGCCTTGTTTTTGATACACATCGCCTTTTAATTCAGAAACTTCTGCTGCAAATGCGTCGTTTGTTACATTGCTAAGCGTAGACAACGCCGCGTCCAGCTGGTTCATTTCAATTTGCACACGCGACAAACGAAGTGAGGCAAGTACTTTCAATTCGTCATTTTCGGCAAAGGTTACTACGCTATTTAGGTGAGAAGCTGCAGCGTCTAAATCACCGGCATCTACCGCTTGCTTAGCAGCAAGAAGACTAGCGATGCTTGCATAACCACTGTCTTTGTTCTCTTCGATAAAAGCTTTAACTTTTGCGTCACTGCCTTCGGTACCAAAAGTCTCTACGGCATTTTGATAGGCAACCGATGCCGCTTCTTTAGTTTCAATTTGCGCTTCTGAATACGCTCTCCAGCCCCAAAGGCCACCTAGACCAAGCGCTGCACCGACAATAATTGCAGTACCGTGCTCTTTCCAAAAACGTTTAATCGCTTCTACTTGTTGTTCTTCTGTTGCGAACTGTTCCATGATGTCCTCTTTTTATTTTGCGCTCAGCATCTCTGCAACCTTATCAGATAAGGTATCGAAGCTGACTGTAACTTGTTCTTGACCATCGCGCAGTGGTTTAACACCTACTTCGCGAGACTGCATTTCGTCATTGCCTAAAAGCAGCGCTAAACGTGCGCCTGTTTTATCTGCACGCTTTAGTTGTTTTTTAAAATTGCCGCCGCCACAGTGCATCATTATGCGTGTATTAGGAAGCGTATTTCGAAGATGCTCTGCTACCTCAATAGCGTATGACTGTGCCTCTTCGCCCATCGCCGTTACGTAAACGTCTGCGAAACTTGAGTCCTGACCTTCTTCGGTTAACGTGGTTAGCAACAGTACCAAACGTTCAATACCCATAGCAAAACCAACCGCAGGCGTTGCTTTGCCCCCGAGTTGCTCTACCAAGCCATCGTAACGGCCTCCAGCACACACTGTACCTTGGGCTCCCAAGCTATCTGTCACCCACTCAAACACAGTACGGTTGTAGTAATCTAATCCGCGCACTAGACGAGGATTAATTTCAAACTCAATACCTGCTTGCGTTAAGCGCGAACACAAGGTTTCAAAATGTACTTTAGATTCTTCATCAAGATGATCGATTAGCGCTGGCGCATCGGCAATAGCAGCTTGAACATCAGGGTTCTTTGAATCGAGTACGCGAAGTGGATTCGTTTCAAGTCGTCGCAGTGAATCTTCGTCGAGCTGGTCTGCACGCTGTTTTAAGAAATCAACCAGCGTATCGCGATATGCAGCACGCGCTTCATTTGAACCTAACGTATTTATTTGAAGTTTTACGTGCTGCTCAATACCAAAAGCTTTCCAAAAGCGTGCACTAAGAAGAATCACTTCTAAGTCGATGTCAGGGCCGTCCATACCGTAGGTCTCTACACCGAACTGATGGAACTGGCGATAACGCCCTTTTTGTGGACGTTCATGACGGAACATTGGCCCCATGTACCACAGGCGTTGCTGCTGGTTGTACAATAAGCCGTGCTCGTTTCCTGCGCGCACGCAACTTGCCGTACCTTCTGGACGTAGCGTTAAGCTGTCGCCATTTCTATCTTCGAAGGTATACATTTCTTTTTCAACGATATCGGTAACTTCACCGATAGAGCGCTTGAACAAGTCGGTGCTTTCAACGATGGGAGTACGTATTTCCTGGTAACCATAACTCGCCACAACCTGACGAAGTACAGATTCTACCTTCTGCCATGTACCGGAAATCTCCGGTAGGCAGTCATTCATGCCTCGAATTGCCTGAATAGTCTTAGCCACGTGAAATTCTCATACTGCTAAATAGTGAAAAGCCCCGCATTATAGGGGCTTTGGGAATAAACAACAATGAACAAAAAATGTCTCAGTCTTTAACCGAGACCTGAATTTTATTTTGTTCACTCATACGCGATGCTTTGGCGCGAATCTTAGCTTCAAGCTTATCCACTAGATCGTCGTTAGGAAGACGTTCTTTAACGCGCTTACCGTCTTCATATAGGCCGCTCATGTTACGTGCGCCAGTGAGGCCCAAATCAGACACTTCTGCTTCGCCTGGGCCGTTAACCACGCAACCGATGATAGAGACATCCATTGGCGTAAGAATATCTTCCAATCGCTGCTCAAGAGCATTCACTGTGCCGATTACATCGAATTCTTGTCGTGAACAACTCGGGCAAGCAATAAAGTTTATACCGCGCGAGCGAATACGCAGTGACTTCAGAATATCAAAGCCTACCTTGATTTCTTCCACCGGATCAGCGGCTAACGATACGCGCAACGTATCACCAATACCTTCAGCCAATAGCATACCTAAGCCAACTGCACTCTTCACGGCGCCGGCGCGCTGACCACCTGCTTCGGTAATACCTAAGTGAAGCGGCTGGTCTATTTTTTGTGCCAATAAACGATAGGCGCCAACAGCTAAGAAAACATCTGACGCTTTAACGCTGACTTTGAATTGATCAAAGTTAAGTTTGTCGAGAATATCCACATGACGCATTGCGGATTCAACCAGCGCTTCTGGCGTTGGCTCACCGTACTTCTCTTGTAAGTCTTTTTCTAACGAGCCACCGTTCACACCAATGCGAATAGGAATATTTTTGTCTTTTGCACAATCGACCACAGAGCGCACACGCTCCATATTACCTATATTACCTGGGTTAATACGCAGACAATCTACGCCGTATTCAGCAACCTTAAGTGCGATACGGTAGTCGAAATGAATGTCTGCAACGAGTGGCACACTCACCTGCTTTTTAATTTCTTTAAATGCTTCAGCCGCTTCCATCGTGGGCACAGATACTCGAACGATCTCCCCACCCACTGCAACAATACGGTTTATTTGATCGACGGTCGCTGCCACATCAGTGGTCCGCGTATTCGTCATAGATTGAACAGCAATGGGAGCGCCATCACCAATGGGGACGTTACCTACATTAATACGCGTAGACTTTCTGCGCTTAATAGGGCTTTCTGCAAACATCTAATTACCTATAAAGGAAGTGTGAAGCGAGCTGTTTTACCGTTTTGGTATGAAGAAATATCAACAGACTCGCCGTTAACTGATATGCGCACATTATCCGGTGCACCGAGCGTAACTTCAACAGGAGGAACGCCTTGAATTTCCATAACTCGTCCTTTTAGCTTTACCCCATAGGCAATAGCTTCTCCAGACGCGTCTTTTATATTAACCCAACAGTCATCGTCGAAAGTGAAAACCATAGCAATTGGCGCTGCATCAGACTGACTATTCACATTAAGGTTGGGTTGGGGTTCGTTACTACTCGCAGAATCAACCAGAGCGGTTAGGTTATTGCTATCATTTACCTCTGTATCGGGTGCTGAGATTGCACCATCATTCAAGCTACCGTCTTGGTTAAAACCACTATCTTGGTCGCTGAACGCACCGCTGGTTTCTGAGCTTGTACTATTGCTCACGCCCGTGTCTAGCTGATTGTTTCCAGCCGTATCACCCTGCGAGGGCGAGGCGTCAGTAGTTACACTGTCAGTATCTGTGCCCGCCGATGGGACAGGCGTATTAGCGGCTTCTCGCTTAACAGCCTCACTAAGTGGCAGTTCAGCTACCGTGTCGTCACTAGGCTGTTGATACCACCAAACGACAACGGCGGCAATGATAAGAAGTAAAATAACATAAGTTACCATCATCCACCTGTCATCGTGTGTCTGTTTTGCGACACGCTTTGAAAAGCTCTGTAATTTCTCTGAAGACGGTACAGATGTTTGATTGTGGAAGCGTTCGAATGCCTCTATAACTTCTTGAGAATTCATGCCTAATTGCTTGGCATAATTTCTCACGTATCCTTTTGTAAAAGTCACCGAAGACTTTTCATCAATGACATCATTTTCTAAATCATTGATTTGTTTAGCTTTCAAAAATAATTTATCAGCAATATCTTGTTGAGACAAACCTAGCGTTTCACGGCGCGCTTTTAGCATTGCCCCTGGACTTGGCGTGTTTTCTTGTTGTTGCGAAGTAACTTCTTGATTCGCTTTTTCTTCCGACACCATTAAACCTTATTCCTCCTGCATACTCGGTGGTACTAACCAAAGCGTCTGACCAGCAATAATAGCGCCAGTATTTTCAAGGTTATTCCACTCTTGCAGTGTTGCCATTTTGATATTGTGCAATAAAGAAATACGATATAAGTTTTCACCTTCTTTTACTACATGGAATTTATCACTTTGCACAGATAATTCAGTATTTTGTACTTTTTCTGGTGTGTTAGCTGTGGCTGTAGGAGCGTTGTCGGAGTTATTGCTCTGAGATTGACGCTGAGCGTCGTTGTCTTGGGCAACGCTCTTTTCATTTTCTTTATCGTTTGATGATGTTTGTGCAAGCCCGTCGGTATTTGTTTGGTTTTCGCTTATTTCTGTTTCAGAATCGTTTGGCTGTGTAGATTTGACGGTTTTAACCACTCTGTTTTGCATACTTTCACGTTGCACTAAGTAACGTTTAGTAAGCTCACTTTCAGGGAACAATGACATCATCATTTCGCCATAACCCTTTGCAGTCTCTAGGTCCCCTTTCCCTTTGGCTATTTCATAAGCTAACCACAATGAATCAGGCGTAACTTTGGCAACACGTTCGTATTTTCGTAACGTAGATTCAGCAAGTTCCCATTGTTCTGAAACCGTGTAAAGTTCACTGAGTAAGAACAGACTTTTGCCCCGGGCAGGCTGATGTTTTAATGCGTCTTGAAAATAGCCGATCGCTTCATCTAGCTTACCTTGACTTTGCGCGCACAATGCCAAGTTCTCGTAGGTTTGCGCTGCGTTAGCGTAAAGCCTGTTATTTATAGCATCAAAGAAATACGCTTTGGCTTTTTCGTATTCGCCGTTTTGGCACTTAAACGCGCCATAACTGTTGGCAATATCGCCATTGTTAGGCGCTAGGTCGATAGCAGTTTCATAGTACTCTTCCGCTCGAAGGTTATCGCCCACCAGCTGATAGTAATATGCCATAGCGAACTGAACGTCTGCAGAGCGTGGATTAAACTCAAGCGCTTTGTCGAGGTTCTTTTTTGCCTGCGTGTAGTTGTTATTTTGAAGGTAGGTAAGACCAAGGGACATGCGTGTTTTGGCGGCTTCTTCGTGATCGAAGTTACCGCCATACAACCCTGACTGGCTATTACTGACACAGCCAGAAGTGAAAATAATCGCGCTTAAAAAGCCAATTTTAAGTGAAGCTCGCAATCCCGCAACCATAGTCTTACCCTAATATCTTAATGATTATTGGGCCATTTTTACTGAAATTGCTTCGCCCTTCACCTGTTTTTTTAACATTCTTTTCGTTCTGTCTACCACATCACCCACTAATTGACCGCATGCTGCGTCGATATCATCACCTCGCGTTTTACGCACAACGGTTGTAAACCCATATTCCATAAGCACTTTTGCGAATCTATCAATACGCGAATTGCTTGAACATGTATAAGGCGAACCTGGGTAAGGGTTAAATGGTATTAAGTTTATTTTACTAGGTGTGTCTTTCAATACCTTTGCCAACTGGTGCGCTTGTTCAGTGCTGTCATTGATGTTTGAAAGCATAACGTATTCTACCGTTACACGGCCTTGGTTCGCTTTAGATTTGGCCAGATAACGACGTACGCCTGCTAAGAAGGCTTCGATATTGTACTTCTTATTGATAGGCACGATTTCGTTGCGCAACTCATCGGTGGGTGCGTGTAATGAAATAGCTAACGCTACGTCTATTTGGTCACCCAACATATCTAGCGCTGGAACCACGCCCGATGTACTTAGCGTAACGCGGCGTTTAGACAGGCCGAAACCGAAATCGTCCAGCATAATATCCATTGCTGGTACAACGTTTTTAAGGTTAAGCAGTGGCTCACCCATACCCATCATTACTACGTTAGTGATAGGGCGTTTGCTTGAGTCTTTTGAAAGACCAAGGAAAGTAGCTACACGCCATACCTGACCAATAATTTCACTTACACTTAGGTTACGGTTAAACCCCTGCTGCGCGGTTGAACAGAAAGTACACTCTAGCGCGCAACCTACCTGTGATGACACGCAAAGCGTTGCACGGTCAGTTTCTGGGATCCAAACAGATTCAACTTCCTGACCACCTTCAAGGGTAAGTGCAAACTTAATAGTTCCGTCGCTCGCTTCTTGAAAGTATGCAATTTCAGGCGCTTTAATTTCGCAATTTTCAATGAGCATCGCGCGAAGGTTTTTATTGAGGTTACTCATTTCCTCGAAATCGCTGATACCGTGCTGGTAAATCCATTTCATCACCTGATCGGCACGAAACGGTTTCTCGCCCATTTCTTTGAAGAAATTGCGCAAGCCTTCGCGATTTAAGTTTAATAAGTTAGTTTTTGCCATGAATAAGATGACCCTTTTACCTTCGAGGGATGCCCCTCTTACTACTGAATACGGTGTAAAAACCAGCGATTCGACTATGTCTTGAACGACATTTAAGAAAAAGAAAAGCGCTGATTAAAATTTGCGCGGATTTTACCACAGATGAGATTTGAGAAAAAGCCGATTTAACGCAGAGAAACGTTAAGTTTGGCAATGCGCGAGAAGCGTGGTTTAGCTCGCCTAAATGAGCGCCGAGCAAAGCAGCATAAAGCATGTATCTTTCTTCTGAGTGACTGAGCGCGCTTTAGGCAATGCGCGAGAAGCGTGGTTTAGCTTGCCTAAATGAGCGCCGAGCAAAGCAGCATAAAGCGTGCTCAGACGCTCAGAAACAAAAAACGGGGCTTATAGCCCCGTTTATCTACCTACGTAATCTTAGCGAGTACGTGGGCAGATTTCTTCTTCAGAGAAGAAGTAAGCAATTTCACGTGCTGCTGACTCAGGTGCGTCAGAACCGTGAACTGCGTTTTCGTCGATTGACGCAGCGTAGTCTGAACGTAGTGTACCTGCAGCTGCATCAGCTGGGTTAGTTGCGCCCATGATTTCACGATTAGCTAGAACTGCGTTTTCGCCTTCTAGTACTTGAACCATAACAGGACCAGACGTCATGAAGTCTACAAGTGCGCCGAAGAAAGGACGCTCTTTGTGTTCTGCATAGAAGCCTTCTGCTTGCTCTTTGCTCATGTGGATCATCTTAGATGCCACGATGCGAAGACCTGCAGATTCGAAACGGTTGTAAATTGCACCGATTACGTTTTTAGCTACCGCATCAGGCTTGATAATCGAAAAAGTACGCTCAAGAGCCATGTTCTCTCTCCAAACAAATAGTGTGTGTATCTTTAAAATTTTGGCCGCGAATTATAGGCAATAAATAGCAGCTTGACCAGAGCCTTTATCAAATCAGATATAAAGTACTGTTTTTATGCGCAAATGTAGAGAAAGGTTAGCCTGTTGGCGATGACAATATGATGACAGCGTACAGATTATTTTGCACAGAACTAATTATCGAGGACTCACCTGCCCCACTGCCTTTACTATGAAACCCTAAAACGGCTTAAAGAAACCAACGCTTAAAAAGTTAAGCGTTGGCTTTTGCTAATTCTTGAATTTTACCCACAATGGCGCGTAAGCCATTGCCGCGGGTTGGCGTTATATGACGCTCTAGGTCTAGTGCTTCAAAATAGCCGTCGATATCAAACGCCAAAATATCTGTTGGCGTTTTGTCATTATAAGCGGCAAGTACTAACGCAAGCAGCCCTTGAACGATAACTGCATCGCTGTCTACGTCAAAGTTGATTTTATTGCCATCGTAAGACTCCACCAACCAAACGCTGCTCTGACACCCTTTGACCAAACGCTCGGGTGTTTTAGCATCTTCAGGCAAGCCCGGAATAGATTTCCCTAAATCAATGATGTACTGATAACGCTGTTCCCAATCGTCGAAGAACGCTAAATCATCAATAATTTCGTCACTGCTAGGTAGTTGCATTACTATTTCCGCTTAATTTGTTTGAAAAGTTGTGTGATTAAATTTCACTGCGTGGATGATTAGAAGAACAGACCGGCTTCAAGCTGTGCTTCTTCACTCATCATATCACGGGACCATGCAGGGTCGAATACAAGCTCTACGTTGACGTTTTTAACATGAGGAACCATAGCAACGCGGTATTCAACATCACCAACCAATACTGGGCCCATGCCACAGCCTGGTGCGGTCAGGGTCATATCAATATTGACGCTGCTAGTATCTTGATCAATTTCCACTTTGTAGATAAGACCAAGAGATACGAGATTGATAGGGATCTCAGGGTCAAAGATAGTTTCTAACGCGTCCCACACTTGCTGCTCGCTAATATTGCCATCTTCTGGCGCGTCAAAGCTCAGAGTCATCGCTTTACGGCCAATAGCACCTGCATCAGTACCGTCGATGCGATACATGTTGCCACGCCACGTTACCGTATAGTTACCACCGAGCTCTTGGGTGATATTCACAAACTCGCCTTCAGGGATCACGGTAGGATTGCCCGCAGGAACTAAGCGCGCTTTACAATCGCGCTCGGTGGTCACCATTTTTTGCTTCATAAACTACTTAGTACTCTTTGTTCTACCACTGATGGCCTTTGACGTGGCACTTAGCCTACGTTAAAGCTTTCACCGCATCCGCACTCATCAACCACGTTCGGGTTGTTGTATTTAATGACGCCGTTCACACCTTCTGTAACGTAATCAATTTCTGTATTACGCAGTAGGTCGGTGGCATCTGCAGCCACGGCTACGTTGAGTAGTGGCGAAATTTCAACAATTTCGTCATCGGCTTGCGCGCTATCTGCGAAATCAAGCACGTAGGCGTAACCTGTACAGCCGCTTACTTTTGTCGATAAACGAATTAACTGACCCGGCTTGTCTTTAAGCTTACTTTCGAAATGCTTAACGGCACTGTCAGTTAGCGAAATGAGTTTTGTACTAGGTACGAAAGTTTCAACACTCATAATGCCTCCTTAGGCCAACATCATTTTTGCTTTTTTAAGCGCAGCAAATAGGCTGTCTACTTCTTCAAGCGTATTGTAAATTGAGAACGACGCACGGGCAGTACCCGGAATACCAAAGCGCTTCATTAGCGGCTGTGCACAGTTATCACCGGTACGGATCGCAACGCCTTGTCTATCGAGAATGAAGCCCACGTCCGCCGGGTGCGCACCTTCCAGGAGAAAACTCAGCACGCCTACCTTGTTAGGTGCTGTACCGATTATCCGCATACCGTCAAACGCTTCGGCCTGCTCGGTAGCATAGGCCAGCAGCTTTTGTTCATGTTCATGCAAAGCATTGACATCAAGGGCACTAAACCAATCTACTGCAGCGCCCATACCAATGGCACCTGCGATGTTTGGCGTACCGGCTTCTAAGCGATTTGGCAACGCACCCCATGTGGCTTCATGGTAAGTCACGTCTTTGATCATCTCGCCGCCTACCTGCCAAACAGGCCAGGTTTCTAGCACCTCTTTTTTGCCCCACAGACAGCCAATGCCCGTTGGGCCGAATAGCTTGTGGCCTGAAAACGCGTAAAAATCACAGCCAATGTCTTGTACGTCAACACCGCCGTGAGCAATGCCCTGTGCGCCATCAACCAGCACCCATGCGCCTACCGCTTTCGCTTTTTCAGTAAGCAGTTTAATTGGGTTAACCGTTCCTAATGCATTCGATACGTGAGGAAACGCCACCAGCTTAGTGTTTTCAGACAGCAGCCTATCGAAAGCGTCTACGTCTAACTCTCCGCTGTCGAAAATAGGTACAACATTTAGCGTTGCACCAGAACGGCGACACGCTTGTTGCCAAGTCACCAAGTTTGCGTGGTGCTCAAGCTCAGTCACCATCACTTCGTCACCTTCGCTTAGTAGCTGTCCAAGACCATTGGCGACTATATTAATGGCTTCTGTGGTGCCCGACGTCCAGATAACTTCTTCACGCGCTTTCGCGTTAATGAACTTTGCAACGCTGGTACGTGCATTTTCGTAACGGCGCGTGGCTTCATCCGATAAATGGTGCGCACCGCGGTGCACGTTTGCATTCGCCCCCGTGTAAAAATCTACTAAGGCGTCGATAACGGCCTGAGGTTTTTGTGTTGTTGCCGCATTATCTAGGTAGACCAGCGGCTTGCCGTCTACCGTTTTAGATAAAATAGGAAACTGGGCACGAAGTGCTGCAACGTCTAAGCTCATTTCACCTCCATTTGGGCGAAGCGCTCACTTAAAATTGGTGCTAGCCATTCACGGACTGCCGCATTAGGCACGTCATTTATAAGCTCTTGAATGAAGCCAAAGTTGAGCATTACCAGTGCTTTACTGCGAGAAACGCCGCGGGTAAGCATGTAATACAAGGCTTCTTCTTCAATTTCAGCAACCGTTGCACCGTGGGCACATTTTACGTCATCAGCATAAATTTCAAGCTCAGGCTTAGTGTTGATAACGCCACGGCGAGATAGCAACAAGTTGCGGTTATTAAGTTCAGCCAATGTCTTTTGCGCATCACGATGAATATGAATGCGACCATTAAACACAGCACGTGCTTTATCGCCTACAATCCCACGCGCGTTTTCTTCTGTTGTGCCATTAGGCATCGCGTGCTCAATGGTGGAGTGAAGGTCAAATAACTCGCCTTCCGCCAGAAGATAAATGGCATTCATTTTTGCATCGGCAAATTCGCCGGCGTGATGAATGTCTACATCTAAACGGGAAAGCTCACTTCCATAGCCCACCATGGTGCTGTTAAGCGTGGTGCGGTTATGAAGTTTGAAGTGGCTGCCGCCTAATTGCTTGGCTTTGCCAGTAAACATAGCAAAACGATAGTGTTCTAGATGTGCATCATCAGCAAGGTCATATTCAGCAAACGCAGTGGTTAAACTTTCCGTATCGCCAAAACCTTGCTCGATAACAGTAGCACTAGCGCCTTCAGCAACCTTCACAACCACACGCGTATGGGCATCAACGTTCTGCGAGGCCATATTCACAATGCGAATTGGCGTTTCAATCTTCGCACCCGCTTCAACATTAATAAATATACCATGTTGGCACAGCGCGTCGTTAACTAGACCAAACATATGACGGGTTGGTTTAACCTGACCGTATACACTGCTGATCGCTTGTTGCGTGGCAGCATCATCATTATTAAGCGACGTGATGCTCATGCCCGCTGGCACATTTAGCGTATTAACCTGCGTAACCAATACACCGTCTACGAATACAAGGTCAATAGCATTTAGGTTATCGATAGCGGGTACTGGTAGATAATCTGCCTGAACCGCTTGCTTCGCTTCACGCTTCTCAAGTGGCGTTAACGGTGTAAAGCGCCAGGTTTCGTTTCTACGGGCTGGCCAACCATCAGCTTTTAACTTTTCTAAGGCCTGCTGACGCACGGGCGCTAAGTAATCGGAGATTTGCGCCGCATCAATGACCTGTTCTAGCCATTGACTCATGCTTCAGCCTCCTCGTACGCTTTACCTAGGAATGCGTATCCGCTCTTCTCAACTTCTAGCGCTAGTGACGCGTCACCGCTTTTCACGATTTTGCCGTCGGCAAGAATGTGAACGAAGTCAGGCTTGATGTAGTCTAGAAGACGCTGGTAGTGGGTAACAACGATGAAGCTACGCTCACCGTCGCGCTGGCTATTAACACCATCGGCAACAACCTGAAGTGCATCAACGTCAAGGCCTGAGTCTGATTCATCTAGAATACAAAGCTTTGGCTCTAGCAAAATCATTTGCATGATTTCGTTACGCTTCTTCTCACCACCAGAGAAACCTTCGTTTACACCGCGCTTCAAGAAATCCAATGGAAGCTGTACCTGCTTGCACGCTTCTTTTGCTTTCTTTAAAAACTCAGCAGCTGTTAATGGCGCTTCGCCGCGCTGTTCGCGCATAGCGTTAACTGACTCTTTCATGAATTCCATATTGCTTACGCCAGGAATTTCAACTGGGTATTGGAACGCAAGGAAAAGGCCTTCACGGGCACGCTCTTCTACTTCAAGCTCTAATAGGTCTTTACCGTTAAGCGTGGCTTCGCCTTCGCTTACTTCGTAACCATCACGACCAGATAGGACGTAGCCTAGTGTACTTTTACCGGCTCCGTTGGGGCCCATGATAGCGTGTACTTCACCAGGTTTAACTTCAAGGTTAAGACCTTTAATGATGTTTTTCTCTTCCACGCTGGCATGTAAATTCTTGATACTAAGCATTGATTACCCCACTGAACCTTCAAGACTAATTTCGAGCAGCTTGCCGGCTTCTACGGCAAATTCCATTGGCAGCTCTTTGAATACTTCTTTACAGAAACCGTTAACAATCATAGAAACGGCCTTTTCTGTGTCTAAGCCACGTTGCTGACACAGGAATAATTGTTCGTCGCTCACCTTCGATGTTGTTGCTTCGTGCTCAACAATGGCTGAAGGGTTGCGGCTTTCGATATACGGGAATGTGTGCGCGCCACATTTGTCACCGATAAGTAGCGAGTCACACTCGGTGAAGTTACGTGCTCCGTCTGCGCGAGGGCCCATTTGAACAAGCCCGCGATAGGCGTTGTTACTGTTACCCGCTGAGATACCTTTAGAGATAATGGTCGACTTGGTATTTTTACCCACGTGGATCATCTTAGTTCCGGTATCAGCCTGCTGGCGACCGCGCGTTAGCGCTACTGAATAGAATTCACCTACACTGTTGTCGCCTTTAAGTACACAGCTTGGGTACTTCCACGTAACCGCAGAGCCAGTTTCAACCTGCGTCCACGAGATTTTCGCATTGGTATGCGCTACACCACGTTTTGTCACGAAGTTGTAGATACCGCCTTTACCGTTCTCGTCACCTGGGTACCAGTTCTGTACTGTTGAGTATTTAATCTGCGCATCGTCCATTGCCACTAGTTCAACCACTGCCGCATGCAGCTGGTTTTCATCTCGCTGTGGCGCGGTACAACCTTCAAGGTAGCTTACATAGCTGCCTTCATCAGCAACAATCAAGGTACGCTCGAACTGACCGGTGTTCATTTCGTTAATACGAAAATAAGTAGAAAGCTCCATTGGGCAACGTGTGCCTTTTGGAATATAGACAAATGAACCGTCAGTAAATACAGCGCTATTAAGCGCAGCAAAATAGTTATCTGTGCGCGGCACTACCGAACCGATGTATTTCTTTACAAGGTCTGGGTACTTCTGTACTGCCTCAGAAATTGGGCAAAAGATCACTCCCGCTTCTTCAAGCTTATCGCGGAACGTAGTGACAACCGATACCGAGTCGAATACCGCATCTACCGCAACGCCTGCCAGCATTTCCTGCTCGTGTAGAGGAATGCCCAGCTTTTCATAGGTGCGAAGTAGCTCAGGGTCAACTTCATCTAGCGACTTAGGCTTATCTTTCATACTCTTTGGTGCCGAGTAATAAGAAATGGCCTGATAATCGATTTTCGGATAGTCGACATGCGCCCAATCAGGCTCTTCCATTTCTAGCCATGCATGATAAGACTTCAAACGCCATTCAAGCATCCATTCAGGCTCGTTTTTCATTGCTGATATGCGGCGGATAACCGACTCGTCCAGGCCGCTTTCAAACGTTTCCGATTCGATTTCTGAATAGAAACCCGCATCGTACTTTCTTTCTAACGCCTGTTCGATCTGTTCACTCATGTTGGGATCTCACTTGTTTGCCTGCATTTGCTGCCACTAACCTTTCTATTCAACTGGCAAATAAATCACCCCACGGTCTTGGTAATTTATATCGACTTTCAACTTCAACAACGTCATTTATTTGGGTTTACGCCCAAAAGAGTTGCCAAAACTGCCAGTTACATTGCGGACAGCCTAAAATTTTGGTGCCGTAGTATATAATACCCGACTATTTCACTCAAATATTCAGCCATTAATTTATGGCCACTTACGCGTTTTACACGCTGCTTAAAGGTCAATTTCCTTCAAATGCGCATTAATTTTCTTCCACATTCACTAAAATAAAAAAGAATGCGCTAACACTAACTACGCTTTGCCTACTACAAAAACCCGCGCTCAACGACGGTATAGGCGTTTATGCTGAAACCGCTTGGCGTAGTCTTGTTGTTACATCCACTACTTTTTGTATTACGTAATCGATGTCTTCTTGGGTCGTAAAACGCCCCACGCTGAATCTAATTCCTGCATGTGCCAATTCATTGCTGCGGCCAATCGCTTTTAACACATACGAAGGCTCTAAACTCGCTGACGTACATGCCGACCCTGAAGATACGGCAATATCATTTAAGCCCATCATCAAGCTTTCGCCGTCTACACCCGCAAAACTCACATTTAGAATGCCTGGGATTCGCTGTGTGGCGTGTCCGTTTAAATAGACATCGTCGAGCTGCTGAAGGCCCTGCCACAGCGATTCACGCAGCGCTAATATGCGCGCACTGTCCTCTTCCATTTTTGAGGAGGCTAGCGCGATGGCTTCACCCATTCCAACAATTTGATGGGTGGCTAATGTACCCGACCGCATGCCGCGCTCGTGGCCACCGCCATGAATTTGTGCCACCAGATTAATTTTGGGACGGCGACGCACATATAGTGCCCCCATACCTTTCGGGCCGTATATCTTGTGCGCCGATATAGACAGCAAATCTATAGGAAGCTCAGCTAAATCAATGGCAATTTTGCCCACACTTTGCGCACCATCCACATGAAAAAGAATGCCTTTGTCACGACAAAGCTGGCCAATAGCTTGAATGTCTTGGATAACCCCAAGTTCATTGTTAACGTGCATCACCGACACCAAAATAGTGTCGTCGCGCAACGCATTTTCAAGCGCATATAAATCAATTAACCCGTTCGGCTGTACTTCAAGATACGTAACCTCAAAGCCTTGGCTTTGTAAGTACTCACAGGTATCTAACACCGCTTTGTGTTCGGTATTAACGGTAATGATATGTTTGCCTTTATTGGCATAACCTTGGGCGACGCCTTTTATAGCAAGATTGTTCGATTCAGTGGCCCCCGAAGTAAAAACAATTTCTCTAGGGTCGCAATTAAGCGCGTCGCTGATTTGATTTCTAGCAACATCAACCGCTTCTTCTGCCATCCAGCCGAAGCGATAGCTACGAGAAGCTGGGTTACCAAAGTTGCCATCCAGCGTTAGGCATTTTGCCATTGCCTCGGCCACATTCGGGTCTACCGGTGTTGTTGCTGCGTAATCTAAATAAATGGGTGTTGATAAAGCCATGCGTTACTCAATACCAATTTAAAGTTGAATACTAACTTCGATATCTTTGGTGATATGACGAAGTGATGCATTACCGTCTTGGCGGTCGGCTACTTCTTGCACATCACGCTTTGCCATTAATTCGCCAAGCGTGATTGAATTTAGAAACGCCGCAATGCGATCACTTAGGTCTTGCCACAAGCTGTGCGTTAGGCAGCGATCGCCGCCTTGGCAGTCTGCTTGTCCTTGGCAACGTGTCGCATCAATGGACTCGTCGACGGCGCGAATAACTTCGCCTATCGCAATTTTGCTTGCTTCACGGCCTAACAAATAGCCGCCGCCAGGCCCGCGAACGCTGTCTACCAATTGCTCTTTACGCAATCGAGAAAAAAGCTGTTCAAGGTAAGATAAAGAAATTTCTTGTCGTTCTGAAATGTCGGCAAGAGGCACTGGACCACGCTTTGAATGCAAAGCGACATCAAGCATTGCGGTAACCGCATAGCGCCCTTTCGAAGTGAGTTTCATTGGATTCTCCCGCCGTTTTATAGTGCGAGAATTTTCACATACCCGACTAAAATGGTCAAGTATAAGACCCAGTAAATTAGTCAGGTATTATTGATTCGATTCATCGCTTTTTTGTATCAGGACTTTCGTTTCGTTTAAGCACCATCCTATTAAGCACTATTAGGCGCAAAATTTGCGCGGAAAGGTCTGCTAATAAAAGGCGATGAATGGCTTATTTGAAGGGTAAATAATATTGGCGACCATAAGCGCTATTTGTTTGCATTTAAGTGAATATGAGCAAGAATACTGTCTGCTATCCGATGTGATTGAACGGTATCTATTTGATGGCGCAACCCGCGCAATATTTGATGTTTAGCACCTGATATAGCCCTGGCTGTCGCAACACCGCCACTGGGATGCACCATGTGATCAACATCTCCGTGTATCACTAATGTTGGGGCTTTGACATTTTGAAGCATTGGCGTTCGGTCCCCGGATTTCAAAATAGCACCGATTTGCCGGAACATCGCTTTTGCATCACTTTTGCCACCATTTCGCTGCCATGCCAAACGCGCGTACTGATGCCATTGATTTACGGCTCCGTTTGCAGCTACATCGCCAATATGCGTCATCATTGCCTGATAGTTTTTTACTGCGTCTTTTTCGTTCATTGGCGCTTTAGCTCTTGCCATTCGCCATAGCGTTGAATAAGAGGGTTGCCCTACGCGGCGATTCCCTGTCGTTGAGAAAATAGACGTCATAGATATCACTTTTTCAGGATGCAGACTTGCAAGAGTCTGTGCAATCATCCCTCCCATAGACATTCCTGCGATATGTGCGCTTGATATATTTAGCGCCTCTAACAACTGTGCAGTATCTTCAGCCATCCGTTCAAGTCCATATGCACCTTTCGGCGACCTTCCTCTTAACTGCTGTAATAGGCTGGGATGCGGTGTGTCGCTGCGTACTGACCTTCCTGCATCACGATTGTCAAAGCAAATAACGCGAAATCCACTAGAAACTAAACGCTCTATAAGCGCGTTTGGCCAATAAACCAACTGAAGACCTAAACCCACAATAAGTACAATGGTGTCGGTATTTCCGACACCATGTTCGGCATAGCAAAACCTATCACCGCTTTTAAGCGTTACGTATTGCTCATGATGCTGGGCTAAACTCATTTAAAGCTCTCGTGATTTAATAAAAGTAAGTGTGCGTCTATTAAAATTTCTATTCAAACTTAAGCGCTGGATCGTCTACACGGCCTTTCCGAAAAATTTTCACGTCTTGTGCATAATTGAACGACATAGACCAAGGAAACTGCATGCCTTGACGTGGCAACTGTTCTAAAGAGCGTTGGATGTAGCCAGCGCCAAAGTTTAGCAACGGTTGTGTTTCCATATTTGGGTCTGCTACAGGTGTACACTGTGTAAAGCCGTGCTCTTCCATATGATTGAGCAATCGCGTGAAATGTTCACATAGAAGGCCAATTTTTAGTGTCCACGATGAAGCTGTATAGCCCACCGCAATAGCAAAATTAGGCACGCCACTGAGTAACATACCTTTATACGTAACACATTCTGGAAGCGAAACAGCTTCACCATCAATTTTTGGCACTATCCCTCCTAAAGGCAGAAGGCTTAATCCGGTGGCTGTTACTATAATATCTGCTTCAATATGCTGGCCCGAATCAAGTTTAATGCCCGTTTCAGTAAACGTATCTATAGTATCTGTTGCAACCGACGCCTTACCTTTCGAAATTGACTCGAATAAATCTCCACCCGGAACTGCACACAGTCGCTGCTCCCAAGGATTGTAAGGTGGGTTAAAGTGTATATCTACTGGATATCCTTCGGGTAACATTTTTGCATTAAGACTGCGTATTATTTTGCGCGCACGATGCGGAAAGCGCTGACAAAACACGTACACCCAACGCTGTTTCGCTATGTTAAACCAACGCGCAGCTTTAAACGCTGTATCCTCGCTAAACCACGCGCGTAAATGTTTTGCGATTGGATCATCTACGGGCACAGGCAATACGTAGGATGGCGTTCTTTGCAGCATAGTCACGTGCGATGCGCTTTTCGCTAGTGCGGGAACCAGCGTTACCGCCGTTGCACCGCTTCCGATTACCACGACGCGTTTGTTTTCGTAATCCAGATCTTCAGGCCAATGCTGTGGATGTACAATCTGACCGTTAAATTGTGATTGCCCTTTGAAATGTGGTGCATAACCTTTATCGTATCGATAATAACCCGAAGCGTTAAATATCCATCTGGCGGCAATGTGCTCATGCCGCCCACTCTCTTCTGACTTTAACGTAACCCGCCAATAGTGTTTATCGCTTTGCCAATCTATATCTACCACACGAGTTAAAAAACGTATGTGCTCTTTAATACCGTTTTCAGCCGCGGTTTCTTCTACATAAGCCTTTATTGAACGACCATCAGCAATGGCCTTTTTCTCTTTCCAAGGTTTGAATTCGTAGCCAAAGGTGAATAAATCAGAATCTGAGCGTATTCCCGGGTATTTGAATAAATCCCATGTGCCGCCCAAATCACCGCGGGCTTCTATAATAGAATATGAAAGGTCAGGACATTTTTTTTGAATGTGGTAGGCGCAGCCGATACCCGAAATTCCGGCTCCAACAATTAGTACGTCGAGTAATGGCGCTGTTTCTTGCATAACGTCCCTGAAAAGTGATGATCAACCTTTCATCTCAATGTATGTTGGAGTTATGCATGAGTCAATGTGCTTGTTAATGTGGTGTAAAAACAAGCCTTTGTGAATATTTACTATATAAGGGTGAAGGTTCTCGGCCTTAGCACCCGAAAATAGTATGCGGAATTAGAGTTAAATAGCGGGGTCGAAAGAAGAATGAGCCTTCTCTCGCTCTTGGGTTTCCGTTAGGTCGAAACCCGTTTCTGCGAAATCTTCAGCGCTAATATTGTGTAAATTATCGGTACACACATCGCCACCTAGTGACTGAATGACCTTGCACATCTCTTCCACTTTGGTGTCCATTTGGTGCATGTGCTCTAGCATTATGCCCATCGCATTGGCCACAGGATCAGGGTTATCTGGCGCGACAGCATAGGCATCAAAACCATACTTCTGGGCAATTTTATCTCGCTCGGGGTTTACCGACGCATTCATCTCTTTTTGCTTCGAGATAATGATACGACCCGGGATTCCCACCGCCGTAGCGCCATCAGGAATATCTTTTACGACCACAGAGTTAGACCCTACTTTAGCGTTTTCACCTATAATAATAGGCCCTAACACTTTAGCACCAGCCCCAACTACAGCGCCTTTTTTAAGGGTTGGGTGGCGCTTACCTGCTCTCCAGCTAGTGCCTCCAAGAGTAACGCCGTGGTAAAGGGTGACATCATCGCCAATTTCTGCAGTTTCACCAATGACCACACCCATACCGTGGTCGATAAATACCCGTCGTCCTAACGTGGCACCAGGATGAATTTCAATCCCCGTAAGCCAACGGCTAAAGGTTGATAAACTGCGTGCCAACCATTTCCATTCAGCCTTCCATAGTTTGTGACTAATGCGATGCAGCCACACTGCATGAAGTCCAGGGTAGTTGGTTAGCACTTCAAAGGTGTTTCTGGCCGCTGGGTCGCGATGAAATACACCTTGAATATCATCTTTTATACGGGCGAACATAGTGTTTACTCTTTTTCTTCTATCGCTGGTGCAGGGTCTGCATCGCCAGAGTTAGCATTCTTCACCGATTTATCGATAGACGCCAATATACCGCGTAATATATTAAGCTCTTGAGACTCAGGGCGCGCTCGGTTAAACAAGCGGCGCAGCTTAGTCATAACCACACCCGGGTGACTTTTGCGAATGAACGACGTGCCTTCCAGCGTGGTTTCCAAATGCGTATAAAAACGCTCTAAATCGTCATTCAGTGGATATTCTTCCTCAACACTTGGATATGTTTCGCGATTTAGATAGGCCATGCGAATCTCATAACAAAGGGTTTGCACTGCTGCTGCTAAATTAAGTGAGCTATATTCAGGGTTGGCTGGAATACACATATGGAAGTGACACTGCTGCAGCTCTTCATTAGTTAAACCACTGTTCTCACGCCCAAACACCAAGGCTACCGGGTACTTTTCTACTTCTTGGACCAGCTTTTCGCCACAGTCGCGCGGGCCTAACATAGGCCATGAATGAGTGCGAGAGCGTGCAGACGTCCCTACTACCAAGCCACAGTCTTTAACTGCCTCTTCCAGCGTGCTTACAATTTTCGCGTTAGCAAGCACATCACCAGCCCCTGCCGCCAATGCACTTGCTTGGCCGTCTGGCTCATTTACTGGGTCGACAAGATATAAGCTGCTCAGCCCCATGGTTTTCATCGCTCTTGCTGTCGAGCCGATGTTTCCCGTGTGAGACGTGTTAACTAAAATAATGCGAATATTCTCGAGCATGCGTGTAATACCTACGTACTTATTTGGATAGCGTCTTTAATTCGATATCACGCGCTTTTGGCGTACTATCTTACAGACCTTAATAGCATGAAGTTTAACACAGTGGCAGTATAGATGGCTATTCACGCTATTGTGCTGGGAATTCATTTGCATCGCGCATAGATTCTGGTAGACTCCGCCCGTTTTCGAAAACAACTAGCTATTTTTTGTACAGTTAGTTTTTTTCATTGGTCTTTTACAATTGGTGGTTTATCTATGCATCCTATGCTGAATATTGCGGTGCGCGCTGCGCGTGCGGCTGGAACAGTTATTGTTCGTGGTTTTGAAAAACATAATGAAGTAGCAACAGAGTCAAAAGGCTTAAACGACTTCGTTACTCAAGTTGATAAAGAAGCAGAACAAGCAATTATTGCCAAAATTCAGCAGTCTTACCCGAACCATTGCTTCCTAGGTGAAGAATCGGGTGAAGTGTTGGGCACAGAAACTGATTATCAGTGGATCATCGATCCACTAGATGGCACCACTAACTTTGTAAAAGGCATTCCTCACTTTGCCGTTTCAATTGCACTTCTTCACAAAGGTCGCTTAGATCAAGCGGTTGTTTTCGACCCAATTCGCAGCGAACTATTCACCGCGAGCCGTGGTCAAGGCGCGCAGCTTAATGGTTATCGTATTCGTGCTTCTAAGCCTCGTGACCTTTCTGAAACCATTATTGCTACTGGCTTACCGTTTAAGAACAAATCTCAGTTTGGCGAGTATGCACTAAGCTTAAACAAGATTTTCCACGAAGTGGGTGACATTCGCCGCGCAGGTAGTGCTGCGCTAGACCTTGCTTACGTTGCAGCCGGCCGCCACGACGGTTACTGGGAGCGCGGCATTAAATCTTGGGATATCGCAGCAGGTGAGCTTATTGTTCGTGAAGCTGGCGGCTTGGTAACTGACTTTAAAGGCGGAAACGACCCGCTTCACAAAGGCGAAATTGTTGCTGGTAGCGTGAAGGTTGTTCAAGGCTTAGTGAAGCATCTTAAGTAAGAAGCATCTTAAATAAGAAGCATCTTAAATAAATCGCTCGTAAGCACATAAACTGAGCCGATAAACCAAGCACAGTTAAACAGTAAAGGCGCTATGACACGAATGACGTGACATAGCGCCTTTTTCTTTTTCTCACTTATTGGTTTCGTTATACCTGCGGTAACACACCGCGATTACGAACACTTTACCTCTCGCTAAGTGGCTAATGAGCTATGCGGACTGGTGTTTAACTTTAGGCCAAATAAAAATCTAAGTATTAAAAAGCGCTTGGCGACTTCGTATGTCAGTGCGCACCCCACAACGGTTATTAGCGTTATTAAAATAAATTCTCCGAGTGTCGACGATACACGGGAGCTCAAAAAGAACGCCGCCACCACAATTATCGTTTGATGCACCATATAGTATGGCAACACGCCTTTGTTCAAATAGCTCACCACCTTACTCGGGTTAGACAAATATTTTCGACCGAACCCCAATATTGCTGCCAACCATGCCCAGTGATTAAGTACAACGATTACACCAACCAAAACACGAAACCCAGGCGACGACTCCATTAACTGCCCTGTAGGGCCTAGCAAGTCGTGACGGTCTAAAATTATGACGCTGTAAAGTACTATCGCAATGGTTAAGCTTACGTAACGGGACCTCATAATTGCAGCATACAATGCGGGTCTAAGCGCGACCACAATACCTACCAGCATCACAAAAAAGTACTTTGCATGACTATACCAATCATTAAGCAAGTCGTGCGACGTGGGATATGCTACTCGTAGTTCCAGCCATATGGCAGTCATGATCGTAACCACTAACACGCTAAACAGCGCCAAACTATCGAGTACTCTCAACGCCCTTACTTCCACAAATCTGATAAGCGGGAAAAACAGCAATATGAAAGCGCTATACACAAAAAGGTAAGGTAAAAACCAAAGGTGATTCCATGTCAGTAAGCCAATTACCGATTGTTTGTCGATAAACAAGTCAGTATTTGGATTAATGTAAGCAACGTAGAACTCGCTAAACGGCATGGCTAGTGCTCCGCTGACTGTCCACTCTACATAAACTTGTGGCGCGACGATAACAAACATACCGAATACAAGAGGAATTAATATCCGCAACGCCCTCTTCCCCAGTAGTGAAAGAGATACACGCCAGCGAGAGGTCGTTTGGCCATAAGCGCGGCGCAGCACGACGGTAAATACCATGGCAGAGATCAAAAATAATAAAGACATACGCCATTGGTTGGTCAATATCATCACGTCTTGTAGTAGTGGAAATTGCACGTCGCTTTTTATATGCCAGCCCCACTCTAAAACGTAATACATTCCGATGTGATAAAAAATGAGTACACCAAACGCGATGACACGCAGTGCATCCAACTCGAAATAACGCTGAGTGACAGGACTCTCGACAACGGCCTTCTCTCTCGCCTCCCCCTTTGAAGTTCTATTAACAAACGTTGCTTCCTGATCAACATATGCTTGCGTCAATGTCCTCACTCCTATTCAATAGTGCTTAACTAACGTGTTGCATCTAATGTGATAGACGTCCGACAGCAAACGCCTAAGTGACGAGAATTAAGGGAAAAAGGGTTAAGCGGTGAATAACTGGGATGAAAAATGGAGTCAGTTTCTTAGGGATTCTGAATCAAAACATAAGTACGCTGCATTCGTTTTGCTTGCAGCCTATTTGTTTATAAACAATTCAATCAATGCTGCGTCTAGTTGGACTGAATTTTCTCGAAGCGACAATAACAGCGTAGCACTTTGGGAGCCTTACGTTTGGGAATACTCGAGTGCTTTGAGCACCGCTTTGCTCGTCATCCCATTAATTATCGCTATACGTACACTCGATCAGAAAGTAAAAGTGGGAGCGACATGGCTTGGGTGGCATTTTGCCTTCGCCAGTTTATTTTCGGTAGCCCATGTATCATTAATGGTAGCATTTCGGAAGCTCGTCTATTTATTCTCTGAACGCAATTATGACTTTGGGATATGGCTCAATGAGTTCATCTACGAATATCGAAAGGATGTATGGGGCTATATTACTCTGATTACTTTTTACTATATTGCACGGTTTGGCTATCAACGCTTAATTGGTGAAGCATCACCTATTACACGCGACACATCACAGGTAACGAATGACAACGTGGCCAGCACCTTACCTGACTATTTATTGGTGAAAAAGCTCAATAAGGAGTTTTTGGTTCAAGTCACCGACATACAGCGAGTAGAAGCCTCAGGAAACTACATTAACCTTCATACTCACGTGGGCGTTTACCCCTTGCGTTATACCCTTGGCCGGTTTTGTGAAGAAGGAGCGCATCAAGGCTTTATGCGAGTGCACCGATCGCACGCAGTGCGAATACCTGCCATTGTGTCTATAAGTTATGAAGAAACGGGGGATGGAACAATAATGCTCAATAACGGTCAATCAGTAGCGCTTTCCAGGCGATATAAAGATGATCTGAAACAAGCATTAGCCCCCAATCAATAGTAAATTCCACTTTTGATAAAGCATAAAAAAACCGCATCGTAGATGCGGTTTTTGTACGTTTCAAGCGTGTAAAACTAAGGCATAGGATCTAAATCTGCGCCTTCCTTTTCCACTTGTGGTGGCATTAGGTCTTCTTTACTAATACCCAATGCAAGTGCCACTGAACTTGCGATATACACCGATGAGTAAGTACCAACCACTACACCGAACAACAAGGCGGTTGCAAATCCGTGAATAAGCGCCCCACCCTTGTAGAATAGTGCAACCAATACCAACACCGTGGTTAATGATGTGATGATAGTACGGTTTAGGGTTTGCGTTAGCGAGATGTTGATAATCTCAACAGGCTCACCTTTACGAATTTTGCGGAAGTTCTCACGAATACGGTCACACACAACGATGGTATCGTTAAGTGAATAACCAATTACCGCTAGTACTGCTGCAAGTACCGTAAGGTCAAATTCGATTTGAAGTACTGAAAACAAACCTAGCGTAAGTATAACGTCGTGAGCTAGTGCCGACACTGACCCTAGAGCGAATCGCCATTCAAATCGCATCGCGACATAAACGAGAATACACAAGAGTGCAACTAGCATCGCAAGGCCGCCCTGCTCAGTAAGCTCTTCACCTACGTTAGGACCTACGAACTCGATACGACGCATATCAACCTCAGTACCGTCAGCGCGCAAGGCAGCTAGTACCTGTTCACCAATAGTCACGGCTTTAACGCCATCACGAGGAGCAATGCGGATAAGTACATCTTGGCTGCTGCCAAAGTTTTGCACTATAGCATCTTCAAAGTTCGCTTCGTTTAGCTGGGCGCGAATGCCTTCTAAGTTAGCAGCGTCCTCATAGCCAACTTCAATTAGCGTACCGCCAGTGAAGTCTAGCCCCCAGTTAAGGCTATTAACGCCTAGCGACACGAACGAACCTAAAATGAGTACCGTTGATAACACCATCGCAGGAATGCGAAGGCGCATAAAATTGACGGTATCGGATAGTTTTAATAATTGCATGTTACTTCCTTAAATCGCCAATTTCTCTACGCGTCGACCGCCCCATACTGCGTTAACAATAACGCGCGTAACAAGGATTGCGGTAAACATCGAGGTTGCTATACCAATCATCAGTGTAATCGAGAAGCCTTTAATTGGGCCTGTGCCCACGGCAAACAGGATTAAGCCTGCAATGAAGGTGGTAATGTTAGCATCTAGAATGGTAGAAAAAGCACTGTCGTAACCTTGATGAATGGCATGCTGTGGGCTGCGGCCATCACGTATCTCTTCTCGTATACGCTCAAAGATAAGCACGTTTGCATCTACCGCCATACCAACGGTCAGTACAATACCTGCCATACCCGGTAGCGTAAGCGTTGCACCAGGGATCATCGACATAATGCCCACAATCATAACTAGGTTTGTAATCAGAGCGATGTTCGCTACCACACCAAACGCTTTGTAGTAAATCAACATGAAAACAAGTACCGCTGCCAGACCATACATAATAGCCTGCATGCCCAGCTCAATGTTTTCTTTACCCAAGCTTGGTCCAACCGTACGCTCTTCAACAATTTGAATTGGCGCAATCAGTGCACCTGCGCGAAGTAGCAACGCTAAGTCACGGGCTTCTTTCGGTGAATCAAGACCTGTGATTTGGAACTTGCTACCCAGTTGCGCACGAATAGTCGCAACCGAGATAACTTGCTCGTGTTTTTCAAACACTAGCTTGCCGTCTTTGTTACGTTCGCCAGTCGACTTGTATTCGATAAACACCGTAGCCATTGGTTTACCAATATTGCCACGGGTTGAGCGAGACATCTTATTACCGCCTTCAGAATCAAGCGAGATATTTACGTTCGGAAGTCCGTACTCATCAACACCGCTATTCGCATCAATAATATGGCTCCCGGTAAGCATAATACGCTTTTCAAGCAGTTGTGGAATGCCTTGCTGGTCTTCAATCACTTGAGAGCCAGGAGGAACGCGGCCGTTCAATGCATCACGGATATCGTTCTTCTGATCTACCATGCGAAATTCTAGTGTTGCTGTGGCATTAAGAATCTCTTTCGCACGGGCGGTGTCTTGAATACCTGGAAGCTGCACAACAATGCGATCAGCACCTTGCTTTTGTACAAGCGGCTCAGCCACACCAAGTTGGTTTACACGATTACGAATAATGGTAATGTTTTGCTTAACCGCGTTGTCGCGAATTTCCTGAAGCTTGCTTTCAGCAAAAATAGCGCGAAGTGTTAAGTCATCCACCTGGTTAAAGGTAAGATCGCGACTTTGGTTACGCAAAAAGAACTCTGCCTTGTCTAGCGCATCTTCATCACGGAACGTAATGTCGATATGATCGTCAACCTGTTTTACACCGCGATAACGAATGCCTTCTTCACGCAGTGAAGTACGGAAACCACCCTCTGCGTCTTCTAGCGACTTAGCAATCACTTCGGTCATATCCACTTCCATCAAGAAGTGAACACCACCGCGAAGGTCAAGACCTAGCTTCATTGGCGCGCCACCTAGGCCTTCAAGCCATTCTGGCGTGTCAGGGGCAAGGTTCATAGCCACGTAGTAGTCATCACCAAGCGCCTTTTCAAGCGTTTCGCGCGTAACAAGCTGGGTGTCAGAATCCGAAACGCGAACTAATATTTGTTCGTTCTCAAATTCAACACGTTTTGGAGAGATATTCTTTTCACTTAGCGCGGCTTTTACTTGTTCCACAGTGGCGTCAGTTACCACAGCGTCACGGCCTGCTGAGATTTGTACGGCGTGATCTTCACCGTAAATGTTAGGAAGCGCATAAAGTGCACACATTGCAACCACAATGAGTGCACTCAGTACTTTCCAAATAGAGTTTTTGTTTAGCACTGGATAATCCTTTCGTGCCAGTACCGGGAAGCGTCCCGGCCCCGGCTTTTGTTACTTACAGTGACTTCATCGTGCCTTTAGGCAGCACAGCAGTTACTGAAGACTTCTGAACAACGATGTTGTTTGAATCGTTAAGTGCAACTTCAATGAAGTCTTTTTCTTCTGACACTTTAGTGATTTTTCCTACCAAACCACCTTGTGTTAACACTTCATCGCCTTTGCTAAGTGACGATACTAGGTTTTTATGCTCTTTTACACGCTTAGCCTGTGGACGGTAAAGCAAGAAGTAAAAGATTAAACCAAATACAGCTAGCATGATGATCATTTCCATGCCGCCACCTTGCGGCGCACCAGCAGACTGTGCGTAAGCGTTAGAGATAAATAGGCTCATAAAATTCCCCAAATATTATCGTTGTTATAGTGCCGGAACCGGCAACCCTTTTTGTTCATAAAATTCTTGTACAAACTCATCAAGCGTACCTGCGTCAATCGCATCGCGAAGACCCTGCATCACACGCTGATAGTAGCGAAGGTTATGGATGGTGTTTAAGCGCGCACCCAGGATTTCGTTACACTTGTCCAAATGATGTAGATAAGAGCGAGAATAGTTTTTACAAGTGTAGCAATCACAATTCTCATCTAATGGCGAGGTGTCGTTTCTGTGTTTCGCATTGCGAATCTTCACTACGCCTTCAGTCACAAACAGGTGACCGTTTCGGGCGTTACGCGTTGGCATTACACAGTCAAACATATCGATGCCGCGACGCACAGACTCTACCAAATCTTCAGGTTTACCCACGCCCATTAAATAGCGAGGTTTATCTTCCGGAATTTTAGGCGCGGTATGATCGATAATGCGGATCATATCTTCTTTCGGCTCACCTACTGAAAGACCACCAATGGCGTAACCGTCGAAGCCAATAGCTTCAAGGCCAGCAAGTGAAACGTCGCGCAGACCTTCGTACATACCGCCTTGAATGATACCAAACAGTGCTGCTGGGTTATCGCCATGGGCTTCTTTACTACGTTTGGCCCAACGTAGCGACATTTCCATTGAAACGCGCGCTTCTTGTTCAGTAGCGGGGTACGGCGTGCACTCATCAAAAATCATCACGATGTCAGAGCCCAAATCGCGCTGAACTTCCATCGATTTTTCAGGCGTAAGTAAGATCTTTTCGCCGTTTATCGGAGAGCGGAATGTTACACCTTCTTCGGTAATTTTACGCAAATCACCCAAGCTAAACACTTGGAAGCCACCCGAATCCGTAAGGATTGGCTTGTCCCAATTCATGAAGTCGTGCAGGTCGCCATGCTGGCGAATAATGCCTGTACCAGGACGAAGCATCAGGTGAAACGTGTTTCCAAGACAGATGTGTGCACCGCTGTCTTTTAATTCTTCAGGGGTCATTCCCTTAACAGTACCGTATGTACCTACGGGCATGAACGCTGGGGTTTCAACAACACCGCGTTCAAACACCAAACGACCGCGTCGTGCTCGGCCTTCGGTTTTTAACAACTCAAATTGCATGTGAAAGCATTCCCACTTTGTTGCGCTTTTGCGCTGGGTATAAAAATAAATTGGCGGCGATTATACCAGTAATTCGGCTGAGATCATGCCCCGTATCTATGTTTATCTGTAACTAAGCTAGAAAGGCCCGCAAAACACCGATTTAAACGCCTAATGTCCTCGGGCGAATGTGCTTAGGCGCGTTCAATAAACATAGAATCACCGTAGCTAAAGAATCGATATTCTTTCTCTATCGCTTCTTGATACGCCTTCATGACATTCTCTTTGCCAGCAAATGCGCTAATTAACATCATTAGCGTGGACTCTGGAAGGTGAAAATTGGTGAACATTGCGTCTACCACTTTAAACTCAAAACCAGGGTAGATAAAAATCTCAGTATCTTCGTTAAATGGCGCAATAACTTCCTCGTCACCGCGCTCTGCACTTGCCTTTGCCGCTGACTCCAAAGAGCGTACAGAGGTTGTACCCACTGCAATAACGCGTTTACCGTTGGCCTTTGTGGTTAGAACAGCGTCAACAACGTCTTGTGGTACTTCGGCGAACTCTGCGTGCATTTTGTGCTCTTGAATATTATCAACGCGCACAGGCTGGAATGTACCCGCGCCAACGTGCAAAGTTACAAAGGCCAAATTAACGCCTTTTTCTTTTAACGCAGCCAGTATTGCATCGTCAAAGTGTAGCCCTGCAGTAGGCGCCGCAACCGCGCCCGGCTTTTGATTGTAAACGGTTTGATAGCGCTCTTTGTCTGAACTTTCATCGGGACGGTCGATGTAAGGAGGTAGCGGCATGTGGCCATGGGCTTCTAGCAGCGTTAATACGGTCTCATCGTGGTCAAACTGTAAAATAAATAGCGCATCGTCTCGCCCTGTCACCGTAACATTCACTTTTTCTTCAAGAATAAGCGTAGTTCCAGGTTTAGGTGCCTTGCTCGCGCGAACATGCGCTAACGCTGTATTGTCTGACGTTATACGTTCGATCAGCACTTCAACCTGTCCGCCCGTTTCCTTTTTGCCCAGTAAACGTGCAGGAATAACCCGCGTATTATTAAACACCAAGAGGTCGCCTGGCTCTACAAATTTCAGCATGTCAGCGAACATCGTGTGCGCTACATTGCCAGTTTTCCCATCTAAATGTAACAAGCGACTCGCTGTACGTTGCTGAGTTGGGTATTTGGCGATAAGTTTTTCGGGTAGCTCGAAGCTAAAATCTGATAGTTTCATAAATACGACTAAATTACGGCATAAAAGTTAGACAAAAGTAGAATATTAAGTGTTATTTAAGTTGCAACTAAAGGCTAATAAAAATAGATTCACAGATGAAGCCAAAGTCAAAATAAAAACAAAAAACATTAATTATCAACAAATTAAAAATTAACGTATATTATAAAATAACTTTATATTGAACACTATACGTACAATTCAATTTATTAAATAGCACTTAACTCCTTAAACGGTTAAGATACCTACAGATAGTGATGATGTTCTCCCATAAACATTCCTTATCATTCGTACCCAGCACTTGCTGGGTATTTTTTTATCTGCTTATTTTCCCTGCCTACCGTCACTCATCGCAACGTTATTGCGAAGCTTCGATTCCTCTGCGCGGCAGGTTAGTTGAATATCGATATCTTATAAACGGCGGTATTTTACGCTGTTTATTGCTGAAGATCAGTTAAGATTTCCTCTAAAAGCGCCGCATCTAATGGACGCGCCTTCAACACGTACAAAATCTGCAGAAGTAAATCGGCGCCCATAATACCTTTATTTACCTTATTTCTAAGGTTATCTGCGCTTTGCTCCACGCCAATCTCTTCCAGCCTTTGGCTTAACGCTTGATATTTTATGCCGCGCACAGACATCTCAGATTTGACAACTCTTGCTACCGTTTGCCGCCACGCATTTTTAGCACCTTGCGTATTTCCAGTGTTCACACAGCCTCCAAAAACCACACAAATGTGATATATATTTTACAAAAACACACTTTTTTACACTTATAGCATGTATTTAATGTTGACGATTATGGCACAACAGGTCTACACTGCAAGTCTAGATATTGGCGAAGATGAAAATAGTCGTTACAGTAACTTCGGTGGTTAATACATCAAAGTATCTGTTTTTAATAAAGTGCAGTTGTATAACACACCACTTACACGACATTCATTTTCACAACTATCGCTTCAATAATTAAAGGAGAAAGGTATGAGCTGGGAACTGGAAAGCATCGAAGCCTTATTTAAAGAGCATGATGACTTTGTGGTAACACGTGAGGAAAACTGCTTACTTATTGCTAATCAAGACGGCATAGATGCCTGGCTTGCTATCAGCGGAGAGCAGATCTTAGTAGAGAGTCTTTTGTTTGCAGCGTCGGAAGTAAAAGATAAGCCAGCGCTAGATCATGAAATATTGTCTACTCATATGGTGTTCCCTTTGACCACGGTAGGCATTTCAAACATTGGTGGTGAAGAATACTACACTGCCTTTGGAGCGCTAAGTGCCCAGTCAAAAGCCGAAAGTATCGTTATTGAAGTGGAAACCCTGTTTCAGAATGTTGCATCTTTTTTAGATGCCTACGAAACACACCTTAACTAAAATTTACTTCTAAGGAGAAGCGAATGTCAGTGTGGAAAAAATTAGTAACTGCAGTAAAAGGTGGTGCAACCGAAGCTGCTCAATCTGTCGTAGACAGTCAGGCTATTCGAATTCTGGAACAAGAAATTAGAGAAGCCAAAGAAGAATTGCGTAAGTCAGACCATGCACGTACCCAAATCTTGGCAAAGTGTAAACTTTCTCAGCAAAAAGTGGATAGCTTCAATTCGTCAATTGCGGAATACGAAGCTCACGCGCGCAAGGCCATCGATAGCGACCGCCAACTCGCGCTAGACTGTGCGCAAAAGGTGTCTGAACTTAAAGAAGAACGAGACCAAGAACAAACATATCTTGATCAGTTCCAGCAGTCAGAAAAGCAGCTGGCACAAAATATCCAACAGGCGAAAGCGAATTTACGTCGCTTAGAGCAGCAAGTGGATATGGTAAAAGCCACTGAAAGCGTTCAGAAGGCGCAAGTAGCGGTTTCTTCACGCCACATGGGTGCGAATAGCAAAATGAAAACGGCGACAGAGTCACTGTCACGTATTCAAGATAAGCAAAAGATGCGCAATGCTGAGCTACAAGCAGCTGAAGAGCTAGCGAATAATGAATCGAGCAGCGATCTAGAAAAACGCTTAGCGGAAGCAGGCATCAAAGGGGGGAAAACCTCGGCCGATGACGAGCTAGCGCGAATTCTAGGCAAGTAAGTGAGAAAAATGGGAGCTACGCGCTCCCATTTTTAATTCTTGTTACAATAATTTCCTGCGTAAATTACCGTTAAGTAAAGCGCTAACCTAGACAAATCAAGTACTTCAAGGCAGAGTAAGGGCACGCATAACAAGGGCTGTTTCTTTTATGTCTCCATGGATAAAACTGCGAAAAATCATGCTGCAATATTTTGCAGAATCACGCTGGTACACTATTGTCGGTGCCACCGCCTTTTACGCAGTAACAAGCTATTGGCTACTTTACGCTGCAGACGAGCACGATTTAATTACCAACGCCGACTTTATTTACTGGCTGGCGGTCACCGCCTCTACAGTGGGCTATGGTGATTTATCTCCCGTCACGCCAGCGGGAAAACTGGTTGTAGCGCTTTACGTCATACCGCTTGGTTTGAGTATCTTCGCCATGGTAATTGGCCGGATTGCAGCTTGGGTTTCATTAACGTGGAAGAAAGGATTGTTGGGTATGAATAGCTTGATGCTAGATGAACATATCTTAGTAATTGGGTGGAATGAGCAGCGTACTATGCTGCTGCTTGATTTAATACTTCAAGAACGCGATGCCATGCCAGAGCGCCCCGATATTGTGCTGTGCGTGAAGGCCGATATCACTAATCCCATGCCTGGCGTGATTGAGTTCGTGAAGGTAGATTCGTTTAACAAAGACGAAGATATGGATCGCGCTTGCGTGTCCACCGCCCGAACTATTCTTATCGATAACCCACAAGACGATGTCACCATGACTACCGCGCTGTATTGTACTAAGCGTAATCCTGATGCACATCAGGTGGCTTATTTTGATGATGATAGCCTAGTCAGCTTACTTCAGGATCACTGCCCTAAAGTGGAGTGTACACCGAGCGTGGCAATAGAAATGTTAGTTAAAGCCGCTTTTGATCCTGGTTCAAGTATGCTTCATCACGACTTGCTGAGTATTGAAGAGGGCCAAGCGCAATTTTCAGTAAAAATCCCAGAAAGTAGCCACGCCATTTCTGTTGCTAAGTTATTTATTAATTTGAAACGTAAACACGATGCCATCTTTATTGGTTATGCGCCAAATGGCCTTGTGAAAGAAATGGTGGTAAACCCACCGTTGGACGTTACGTTAAACCCGGGCGACACTTTGTTCTACATTGCTGAGCGCCGCATTAACGCAATTAACTGGTCTTCCCTAGACGCTGATTAAGAGGCGTAAACATGTTTAGTAAATTATTTAAAAAATCAGAACCTAAAAAACCTAAGTCGCCAGAAATAATGGGGCTTTATTTAGGTGGCTCTTTCGAGTTAGATAACTTGAAACTTTCGCTATTAGAACCTGAGCTCACTATTGAAGGCGCAGCCCGTTCTCAATTAATTCAAGCGGTAGGTGAAGCCCCCTTAGATACAGGTGGCACTCTGCTTCGCTTTTACACCGACGACGATGGATTTTTACAGGTGGTCACCGACGGCGGCTTGTCTGAGAATCACATTACCGATGTTAAGCTGTGGCACTTTTATGAAACGAAAACCATTGGTAATACTGCTCAGTGGAACGAATGCTTGAAAAACGTTATCAGCCAGCCCACCTATGAGCTTGACGGCAAGGTCTATACCCGCGTGTGGGGGGCAGTGGGCGATGAGTCACCGCCTGTTGCCGTCACTGAAACTACCTATGAAGAAGATGGTGATGTGAGTACCACCGATCAGTTTATGATGCTGTATGAACGCCCAATCAGTAATGACAGAGTTGAAACCCTGCTTGTTGTGGGTGAAGAAAAGCAAGTAGGTAATAATTTAGATAGATGTTTGGTGATTTCAACGGGGTTTGATGTTGAACCTGCAGATATCACTATAAACGGTTAATAAAAGGGAATAACTATGGATACGATCATGCAATCTTTGGCTGGCCTGGATAACTTTGCGCTTTACTTCGGCTTGTCGATTGTTTTTTTGTTTATCTTCAAATTGGTGTACGCCTTGGTCACACCTCACGATGAATGGAAGCTGGTAAAAGAAGAGAAAAACGTTGCCGCTGCCATCGGCTTTGGTGGTGCTATAATCGGTTTTGCTATCGCCCTTGGCAGCGCAGCTTCAAACTCGGTTGCTGTAGTAGATTTTGCTATTTGGGCGCTTGTTGCTGTGATTGCACAATCCCTAGCGTTTGCCATTTTGCGTTTCAGCTTTATGCCGAAAATCGCTGAGCGCATAAACAATAACGAAGTTTCTGCGGGTGTTATGCTTGCCAGCATGTCTATTGCCGTAGGCTTACTCAATGCCGCTTGCATGACCTATTAAGGGGGCAGCGATGACTGATAAACGAAACACTCAGCTTGATGTTGTTGATAGCGTGCAAGGTGAGAAGCCCGCATTAAAACGCACCAAACATATTGACCTTGGTCGCATGCGCAAAGGTTTTAGCGTGAAGCCTTTAGCATTGGGTGTGGCCAGCGTTATTTTAAGTGGTTGTGGCGGCGAAAAAGAAGACGCCACCATTTACACCTCGCTAGAAGACTGTAAACAGGATTTTCCTGATGCAGTAGAGCGTTGTGAAGCTGCCTACCAGACAGCGGTCGACGAGGCCATGCGCACCAGTCCGCGCTTTAGCTCTGAGTACGACTGCGAACATGAATTTGGGCCTAACCAGTGCCAATATGTGAATAATAGTAGCGGCAGCTTTTTCATGCCGTTCATGGCAGGCTACATGGTGAGCTCTCTGCTATCGCCAAATCGCTATTACTCACAGCCCTTATATACTTCCTATTCATATAATTCACCGTTTCGTTCACGCTGGATAACGGCAGACGGCTATGTGTTCGACGGTGACATTCGCAAAAGAAAATATCGCGTAAACAAAGACGTTTATAAGCCTAAGCCTACCGTGAACCGTACAATGAAACGAGGCGGGTTTGGTAGCAGCGTTCGTGCAAAATCGTCTTGGGGTAGCAGCAGCCGTAAAGGCGGCTGGGGCGGATAACTATGTTTAGAATGCCTTGCCAGCCTCGCAAAGGCTGGCAGCAGTTGGCTAACGAGTTTGGTTTTCATTTCCACACCATGTATGGCGAGCCGTATTGGGATGAAAGTGCCTACTACCAATTCACGCTAGCGCAAATTGAAAACGACATTGAAGACCCCACAGCCGAGCTACATCAAATGTGCTTGGCAGTGACCGAAGATGTGGTTAATAGTGAGGAATTACTTACTCGTTTTCGGATCCCAGAGCAACATTGGGACTTAGTAAGAAACAGCTGGCAGGAAAGAGCCCCCAGTTTGTATTCACGCCTTGACCTTGTCTACAGTGGCAAAGGGCCAGCTAAGCTGCTAGAAAACAATGCAGATACGCCCACCAGCTTGTATGAATCTGGGTTCTGGCAATGGCTGTGGCTTTCACAAAATGTGGATGCCGGCAAACTAGCCCTGCACGCTGATCAGTTCAATAGCTTGCAAGAAAAATTAGTTCATCGCTTTCGCGAAATAGCATTGCACTACAACATTAATCAACTGCACATGGCGTGTTGTAAAGATACCGTAGAAGACCGCGGAACAGTGCAGTACCTACAAGACTGCGCTACAGAGGCCGGGCTTTTAGCTGACTTCGTTTTTATTGAAGACATTGGGTTGGCGGACACGGGCGTTTTTACCGATCTTCAAGACGCGCCAATTACCGACTGCTTCAAGCTTTATCCTTGGGAGTTTATGCTGCGCGAAGAGTTTGGCGATGTGTTAGAAGATGCCCAAGTTAATTGGATAGAGCCCCCATGGAAATCGATAATTTCCAATAAAGCCTTGCTTCCTCAGCTTTGGAAGAAATTTGAAGGCCACCCTAACCTGCTTCCCGCTTATTTTTCAGATGAAAAAAACACAAACACACTATCAGGAAAGTGGATTAAAAAGCCTCTGTTTTCTAGGGAAGGCGCGAATGTTTCTATCATTGAAGGTGGAATTGAGAATAAGCTTAGCGATGGTCCTTACGGCGAAGAAGGCTATATTGTTCAAGCATTTGAACCTTTACCCGTTTTTGAAGGTAACCATACACTCATAGGTAGTTGGTTGGTAGATGACATGCCAGCAGGTATTTCAGTAAGAGAAGATGCATCTGCTATTACCCAAGATCTCTCTCGCTACCTTCCTCATATTATTTTGTAATCTACTTTAGGGGCGTTCGATGAAGCCGCTTTCTTTCCAAATTCGCGTTCTGCTGACGCTAGGTGCATTGTTAATAGTCATAGAAGTAGCAAACTTACTCACCGGCAATGCACTTAATCAGTTTGGTGTAGTGCCTCGCACACTGTCAACCTTGCCATATATATTCACAGCCCCTTTCCTTCATGGTACACCCACGCATTTGATGGCTAACTTGGTGCCTCTTTTGCTGTTCATGTGGCTTACTATGCAGTGGGGAAAACGCACGTTTCTTATCGCTACGCTAAGCGCACTGCTTATAGGTGGTTTGGGCGTGTGGCTGTTCGGTAGAAGCGCTACGCATATTGGCGCGAGCGGCATGGTATATGGCTACTTCGGCTTCCTCGTGCTAGCAGGGTTTAGAAGTAACAAAGTGCGGTATTTGCTTATTTCACTAGTAGTTGCAGCGCTATACGGAGGAATGCTGGTTGGTGTGCTTCCCACATCTAAATTTATTTCCTTTGAATATCATCTGTTTGGCTTTATTGGTGGCTTATTTGCCGCATGGCACTGGGCACGCTAATTAGTTTACGTATAATTAGCCTCAAGATAAGACGTTGTAATTAGATATGTCAGCAGTACAAGAACCTACACAAAAAAACCAAGGCTTTTTCGGCAACCTCGCGTTTAACATTGTTATTCCTGTGGTGCTAATGAGCTATGCAAGTTCGGAAGATTACCTAGGCCCTGCGTGGAGCATTGT
Organism: Alteromonas sp. DY56-G5; assembly: GCF_041414725.1. NCBI lineage: Bacteria > Pseudomonadati > Pseudomonadota > Gammaproteobacteria > Alteromonadales > Alteromonadaceae > Alteromonas > Alteromonas sp. DY56-G5. The sequence continues at coordinate 60,079 of NZ_JANHZQ010000018.1, forward strand.
GGCGGCACTCAGCTTTCCTATTGGTTATGGCCTATGGGATTTAAAAGAGTCGGGAAAGGTCAACGGCTTTTCTATTTTAGGCATTATCAGCGTACTACTTACCGGCGGGTTTAGCTTACTTAAACTGCCTGCCGAGTATATTGCGATAAAAGAAGCCGCTATCCCAGGCATTATCGGTATTGCTGTACTGGTAACCCAATACTCCAATAAACCCTTGGTCAAAATGCTAATTTTGAACGACCAAATCATAAACTGGCCACACCTAAACCAAGTTCTTGATGCGAAAGGAAAACAGAGCGAGTTTAAAAAGAAAGTCGCGGTTAGCTCTTACATCGTAGCGAGTTCGTTTTTCCTCTCTTCTGCACTAAATTATATCTTGGCAAAAATGATATTGGTCAGTGAGCCGGGCACTACGGCATACACTGAAGAACTTGGCCGAATGACTGCGCTTAGCTACCCAGTTATTGTGATCCCGAGCATGATTTTGCTTATTGCAGCGCTCTGGTATTTGTTTGCTCAAATCAAAAAAATTACTGGCGAAGAACTCGATAACTTTATCAATCAGTAAAAAGATAATCGATAAGGGGCTTAACGCCCCTTTTTGTATTTAACATGCCCTTCCCTACGACTGAAGCTATTAAATATTTTGTAATTTAGGCGACTAAAGCATTTTCCTGAAACGCAGAAGAATACTAGCCATTAAATTTCCGCACCGCTTTTAACCAAAAAGCGTGGGTATTACGTATACTCTCAAATATAAAAATAACCCGTTCTATTAGAACATGTAGGCGCTAATTGAAGGCGCGCATAGCTCCTCTAGCATTACGCCATAAGCGCTGCTAATTGCGTATAGCGTATTGCATGCATTCTCGCTCCTTCATGTTCACACTAAGACGGTTCAATACAAAACGGCGAATTATGCTGACAATAAAAGACTTAAAGAAATCTTTTTCAAAGACAGGGGCTCCGCTCATCAACAACCTTAACCTTACCGTAAAGACAGGTGAATCGGTGAGTATTCAGGGGGCTTCTGGCTGCGGTAAATCTACCTTGCTGTCGCTTATTGCTGGGTTTGAGACGCCCGACGGTGGAGATATTTCGGTAAATGGATTGTCGATTGCTGGCAATAGCAAACTCGATAATACATTTAAAGCGAAGGATATTGATAATTTTCGCAAACAGCATTTAGGTATTGTGTTTCAAAGCTTCAATTTATTCGACTGCTTTAATGCGTGGGACAACATTGCCTTTACTGCAAGGCTAAAAGGTAATGTAGATAACGACTACCAATTAGCGTTAATGGAGCAGCTTGGGATATTACCCCTAGCGCAAAAGCCGCTAAGTCAGTTATCTGGCGGTGAACAGCAGCGCTGTGCCATTGCTAGAGCACTTGTACATCGCCCCTCGCTTATCTTGGCCGACGAACCCACCGGCAATTTAGACGAAACCACTAGCGAAACCGTGTCTGACTTACTCTTTAAAACTTGTAAAGAGGCCAATACTTCTCTTGTTGTGGTAACTCATAGCCAAGACGTCGCAGTAAAAGCAGACGCCGCTTTGCGACTACATAAAGGGGTATTAGAGAGTGTGAAATATAAAACTAAAGAACAAACCTTATCTTCACCAGTAGCAGCAAGCTAATTACAGGTAAAAAACGTTAGCGATAAGCGCCCTGTGAAAAAGACACCGAAAACAGCAAGTAGGAAAATAACGTGCTACGCACTCTACTGTTAACACTTTCTAGCTTACTTGCAATGGCAAGGCACAGGCCGTGGGAGCCATTGCTCATTATGGCCGCAATTATACTGGCCAATGCTGGCTTGGTTACCGTTTTGCTTATAAACGAAGGCGCCACACAAGGTGAACTATTACAGTCGAAGCAAGGGCTTACCTTGGGTAGTATCATCACCCCAGCAGACAGCAGAGATCGCTTTACACAAAGCGATTATGCCACGCTTCGCAAGCAGGGGTTTACCCAGCTTATTGCGATAGCTGAACGAGACATCACCCTATCGTGCAATGCCAGCAATCCCACAACAACTCTCACATTACTTGGTGTTGATACTCAGCCTCTTTTAGGAAGTGCATTTAGAAAGAGAGGTTTTGAAGCGCCTGCCCAAAACGATAGCGCTCTTTCGCTTTCCTATTTATCGCAAAATGCGAAGAATTTTAGTGAAATGGAAAACCAGCAGACGCCAGCGGGACGCGAATTGCGCTCAAATTCTGGGGGCGACTTCGCTGTAAATGGGCTTATTCACCCCTTAACGAACGCAAAACTGGCCTGTCACGACACGCTCAATGAAATCCATAGAAAATCCGCGCCAAGTCCCTATTGGCCTGCAACGGTAAGCGCGTATGTGAGCAGCTTTGCTCCGCAAAATGCAATTTTGATCTCTATCGATGAGTTTTACAGAGGCGGGGTAACGATTGAGAATGATGAACCTGTTAAGCCTGTTATTCCTGACAATGCTAAACGCGCGCAAGAGAAACAAGCAAAGCAACAGAAAGCTTACGTCCCACTTTCCGGGTTTATTGCACTTTCACCGCTATCACAGCAGCATTTAACCCAAATAGAAGCCCTACTTGGAATACCTGTAAAGCAAACCACTAGCAATACAGACAATGACACCGGTTCCTTGCCAGATAGTTTTAGACTAAATCTTTGGGCGATGAGTGGACTGATGGGCGGTGTGGCGCTTTTTATAGTATTAAACGCGCTAAACTTGATGTACCGCACGCGGCTACCCAATATCATTCGTTTACGGCAGCTGGGCATATCTCAGCGAATTTTAAGCATTGCCCTATTCACCGAGTTGCTTGTTTACTGCGTAATAAGTATTCCAATTGGCATGTTCATCGGTTTTCACGCTGCGTCATGGTTGTCACCTGTGATAAACGGTACATTTACGTCGTTGTTTAACGCCGTATTTGTTAACCCAGACGTTAATCTGCTTTTCACCTTCGGCTTCGCATTAACAACGACTTTTATATCGCTAGTTGTTTTTTCGTTAGTTTCTATAGTTAAGCTTTCAAATGCCCTAACCGTAGCGCCTGTCAAAAAAGAAAATGCGTTAGGCCAATTTGCCGTAGGTCTTATCTCATTATGTGCCCTACTACTGTTATTTATCGCTGAGGGGTTCGTATCTTCTACTGCTTCAGCACTTTTCTTTGTTGCACTGTTACTCCTTACCAGCTGCGCGCTTATTCTTCTTTGGTTACCTATTTTCTCTAAGCTACTGACTAGATTTGTACCAAGACAGTGGCCCGTGTTTCACTACGTCATTGCTAATATGCATTTACTGTCTAGCAAAACCCGTCTCGCCGTTTGTGCATTCTTTATAGCGCTAACCGCAAATATTGGTATGAATACCATGACGGACAGCTTTCGAGACGCCACTGAACAATGGTTAACGCAAAGGCTTTACGCGCCTTTCTATCTGTACACCGACGCGCCACTTAGTCGTATCGAAACGTTATCTACCAAATCGTTACCTCTGCTTGCTTTAACTCCTTTACTTAAGGCAGAGGGAGCTGTTATTGGCTCACATGCTCAAGAAGAGACACATAAAGAGATACGTAAAGCGACACGTGAAGTCAGTAACAGCTCGCCCACTTACGTTTCTATCAGTAGCTACCCCGTTCACCAAAATGGTAAAAAGGCGCTTGTTCTCGATGATGTAATAAACAACGACCTCAACACAGTGTGGCGTGATTTTACAGAAGGGAAAGGGGTATTCATCAATCAGCAATTAGCGTTTGCCCTTAACGCTAAGTTAGGACACGCGCTAGATATAGAAAATATTCGCCTTCGTAAAACTGCGAATTCAAGTTCTCCGGCGGTTAATACATCTAACGAGGAGTATAGCTCGCCACAAGATAAAACTACTGACCCAACACAAGGCTCACAAAGCAGTTCGTCGAACTCAAACGTATTTGCAGCGACGCCTCAATGGAAAGTACTGGGTATTTATCCCGACTACGGTAACCTGAACGGGCAAATATTAGTGCCTCTTCCCTCATTTAATCGAAACGATGTCCTTATCAGGGATCAACTTTTTTCCGGTGTAGTGGCTATTTACCCAGAGCCGCCTATTGAGACTAACGTGATAGGCGACAACAAACAAAGCACCTATGGAAAGGACATCCTCGAACAGCAGCTAAAATCACAGTTAGGGGAACACCGCGAAATTGCCCTTTATACCCGACAAGCGCTGTTAGATACCTCTATGCAGACCTTTGATCGTACCTTTGTATTAACCGACGGCCTTAACATTACCACCCTATTGGTTGCGGGCGTCGCCTTCGCTGTTTCGCTGACGGTACTAACCATAGGCAGCGCAGCGCAGTTATCTGTATTGCGTGCCCTTGGCGTTAGTCAGCTTAAAGTAAAAGCATCCCTGTTTGCGCAATATCTGCTGCTTTGTTTTATCTCAGCCTTGCTCGCCATTCCTTTTGGCGTGTACTTGGCCTATGTCTTTATTCAACAAGTAAACCGGCATGCATTTAACTGGGTGTACCCGCTTTCAATTAATGCAGAGGTTATTCTCTCTAGCGTGGGGTTATCGCTGCTTATCGTTTCACTGGTGCTGTTGTTACCTTTAGGAAAACTTAAGCCGAAAATTGATTTAAGGCAGGAAGTTCAGCTATGACAAACCAATTACGTAGCACCAACACCTCGTTTTTGCGATTTAAAGCCAACATCTTTTTAGTACTTGTAGCTATTTGTTTCACGTTGAATGCATGTACTGAAAACCCAAAAGATGAAAACGAAACTCTGGGAACCTCCACGCCAAAGGGCTTTTTTGGAAACATGCAGTCGAGCGACGCCTTCACGCCAGTAAAGCGGGGCAATACTGTTGAATTACCGCGCGATCACATGAGTCATCCCGATTTTCAGTTAGAGTGGTGGTACCTCACGTTTGTGTTAAGCGCTGAAGACGGGCAAAAATTCGGCCTTCAATATACGCTTTTTCGTTTCAATACTGAGCTAAATGCCCCTCAAAGCGCTAAGGCTAATGCTAATGCTGAAAATAGTGCTGAAGTTAACGCCAAAAGTAAATCCGAAAGTAGTGCCGAAACTAGTGCTAGTCATAGCTCTGAAGATAACCTCCATACTAACGCCAACAACCATATCGCAAAAAACTGGAGCAATGGCCAGCAGTGGATGGGACATGCTTCGCTGCACACCGCTGAACAGCATTATTTCGAAGAACGATTCGCAAGCGGTGGCGTAGGTAATGCCTATGTGAATCAACAACCCTTTACGACAGTGATTGACGATTGGGTTTGGAAAGCGGCACAGGCGAAGGTCCAAACAGGTGCGGAAAGCAAAGCCATGTTCCCGTCCGTGTTAAAAGTCGCTTTTGGGCAAAGCAGCACGCATCATCCGGTCAAAATAAATGGAAAAATCCCCGCTACCGCTGCAGACAGACTATTAAAATTAAATAATGCGCCGGGCGTTAGCGCCGTCAAAGTCTCGATTAACCTAAACACGTCTGGTCCTTTCATCAAACAGGGGGATAACGGCTACAGCATAAAAACACAAGACGAACGCCTTCGCTCCTACTATTACAGCCAGCCGTTCATTAACGCGGAAGGTACGTTAAACATAGAGGGCAATAGCGTAAAAGTTGCGGGTAAAGGCTGGTTTGATCACGAATGGACGAGCCACCTAGCCAACAGTGAAGCCATGGGATGGGATTGGTTTTCGCTGCATTTAGACGATGGAAGTAAATTGATGGCGTTTCGCATGCACGCCATGAATGAAAACATGAAAAATAGCACAAGCAAACACAGCGAAATATTCACAACCGCTAGCTATATAGCGGAAAATGGCACGAAAGAAACTATCGACCAAGCCAACGTATCAATTACGCCAACGGCCTATGAAACAATCAACGAGGGAGAGTCGGCTCGCTCTGTTCCCACCGCTTGGCGTATTCAAATACCAGAAAAAGATATCGACCTATCCATTCGCCCGTTCAAGGAAAGCCAATGGAATAACAGCTTATTTCCCTATTATGAAGGGCGAGTGGATATAAAAGGCTCCCATTCAGGGAGCGGCTTTATGGAATTGACAGGCTACTAAGGCCTGTTGACCTTTGATATACAGCGAAGCGTAATAGCCCCTAATAAATAGACCAATTGATGCGTTCACTTAGCGATGTCAAAGCCGCCACACCTAGCTGAGAATTACCCACGCTATTAAGCGCTGGCGAAAATACGCATATTGAAAAGCGTCCTGGTACAACAGCCACTATGCCTCCACCTACGCCACTTTTACCCGGCAAGCCTACTTTAAAAGCAAAGCTCCCAGCTTCGTCATACATACCACTAGTCGCCAGAAGCGCGTTCACTTGTTTGGTTTGATAAGGCGTTAGCACCTTTTCATTTGCGCAAGTAGAAAAACCTGCGTTAGCAAGAAAGCTCGTTGAGCGCGCCAAGTCCTCACAACTCATTTCTAGCGCACAGTTGTGAAAATAATTACGAAGCACATCTTCCACTTCGTTTTCAAAATTTCCGTAGGCTTTCATCAAATATGCCATTGCTGCATTGCGAGAGCGGTGCTCGTATTCAGACTCCGCCACCACCTTATTTACCACGATATCGCCGTTACAGCTTAAGCGTCTTACGAAATCTCGCATGGCAATATAAGGGGAAGCAAACCGAGATTGCACCATATCACTAACCACCAGCGCACCGGCATTAATGAAGGGGTTGCGGGGAATACCGTTTTCATATTCCAACTGCACAAGAGAATTAAACGGCAGGCCGGATGGCTCGCATCCAACTCGCTCCCACATGGTTTCACCGTAGTGATTGATAGCTAAAACAAGATTAAAGACTTTTGAGATACTTTGAATAGAAAAAGGAACGCTCGCATCGCCTATCGACGTTATTTGACCGTTTGTATCGCAAATTGAAATGCCAAATTGCCGTGGATTAACCGTGGCCAACGCAGGGATGTAGTCGGCAACTTTTCCCATGCCCAACATGGGTTCAACTTCATCATAGATATCTTGAAGTAGTGCCAGCATTTCGTTTTTCATAGTTCCTCTTTCCTGCTTACCACAGATAAAAATAAAGCGCCTTGTTATAAAAACGCTGGCGCTTTAATTTCTATACAAACAATGTAGCGATTAGTTACAGCGCCAATCTTCCTTAAAGTCACACAAGCCATCATCATCTTCGTCTGACGTAAGCTCTATGTTTGTCGATACCTTTTCTGATACTTTATTTGAATCGGAATCGATTATTACTGGCTGTTTTTTATCGATAAAACTGAAGATTGTTTTTGCAATATCCGTGTTATCAATTTGCCCCATAAGCGATTGATAACCAGCACCAAAAGCAAATACTTCAACATCTACACCAGTGTGACCGCCTGTTGTCCACCCCGTGTTTGTTTTGGTGTCTAAGAAGGTTTTTACTGCCATGAAGCGAGTTTCATCATCTTGATTTGATACGCTATCTAGCGTGGCAAGCTCTTCTTCATTCAACGACAAGCCAAGCTTCTGCGCCACAAATTCGCCAGGGTTCTCTTCATTTGCCATCTCTAAAGCAATTGTCATTACCGAGGCTGACATAGACTTAAGATGTTCAGGGCTCCAGCGGTAGTCGCCGTTTGCGCCAATGGTTAAGCCACCTGTGCTGTGATCCGCCGTCAAGATAACAAGAGTGTCAGGGTGTGCTTTTACATAATCTCGCAAATATTCCATAGTTTGCGCTAAATCGTGCATCTCAGCCATAGCAGACGCGATATCGTTTGCGTGACCAGCCCAATCTACTTGGCTTGCTTCAACGAGAAGAAAGAATCCATTGTCGTTTTCTAAGTGTTTAATAGCATGTTGAGTTAGGTACTCAAGACGATTTTTGCGCTTGTCATCTAATACCGCAGGCAGCGCTACTGGAGCAAACAGACCGAGAACATTACTTCCCGCAGGCACTGAAGCCAGACGGTTATATGAATCGGCATATTCGTAGCCAGCATCAATAAACTGCGCCAAAATATCTCTGTCATCGCGTTCAAAATAAGACGTTCCACCGCCTAGCATCACGTCAGCGACAAACTTACCGTCCACGCGAACATCAAAGAAATCTTCAGCTATTTCGTTGTAGTTCTTACGGCTTTCGTTATGCGCAATGTATGACGCAGGTGTCGCATGAACAATTTGAGACGTTACTGCCAAACCAGTACGCATGCCTTTACTCTTAGCATGGTACATAACAGAGTTTACTGGTTGTTTATTTACATCAACACCAATTGCACCGTTGTATGACTTAACGCCAGTAGCAAGAGCGGTAGCAGCAGCGGCTGAATCGGTAACGTAACCAGATACTTGCGCAGGATACGTGGAAGCATTGCCCACTAAAATATCGTCAAACACAACAGATTCGATATTCGGTGTTGACGGGTCATCTACATAATTACGATAAGCCGTGGTATAGGCAGGCCCCATACCGTCGGCTACAACCATTATTATATTTTTCGGTACACCTTTAGTTTGCGTACCGGTTGCACTTGCTGATTCGGTCATAGATTCAGTGATACCACAACCCGCAAGAACAGCAATAGACGCACAACTTAGTAGTGATGTGCGAACAAATTGTTTAATCATTTAAACTTCCCTGAGTAAGTAAGGTACCTACTGGCCTGGATACCCGCAGATACAACAATAACGACACTATCGCGAATGATTCTTTGGTGATCATAAAGGTGTTAGCAAAGCGATAAGATGTAATAGTGTAAAGCAGGCTGGCAAGATGCTCAAAGCTTTTGGACAAAATAACGCAAGCATGAGATGACCAGATGGTCATCTCATTAAATTAGCAATTTTTGAGAAGGAAGCGACTACTTATTTTGTGATGAGAGGTATTCGCGCATGCGCTGTTGTGCCACGTCAACGAGCATGTCGGGCTGGAATTTGGAGATAAACCTGTCACATCCAACTTTTTCTACCATGGCGTCGTTGAAGCTTCCGCTTAATGATGTGTTGAGTGCTATAAATAAATTGCTCATACGAGGATCATTACGCACTTCAGAAGTAAGCCGATAGCCGTCCATTTCTGGCATTTCCGCGTCGGTAAACATTAGCAAAATTTCGTCGGTTGGGTTCTTCCCCTCATCGGCCCACTTCTTCAGCAGCGCTAACGCTTCAGCGCCGTTTTTACGTTCGATGATTGTTATACCTAGCTGCTCTAACGTATCTTTAATCTGTTTTCTTGCTGTGCTTGAGTCATCTACTATCAACACTTTCTTGCCTAAGAAGTGGTTAACAATGTCTTTATCTAGCACTTCTTCAGAGATAGATGTGTCGTAATCGATGATTTCCGCGAGTACTTTTTCAACATCGATGATTTCTACCAGCTCTTGTTTACCCTCAACATTCACCTGAGTTATGGCGGTTAAATAATTGGATTTTCCAATGCCGCTAGGGGGTGGCTGAATGGTTCCCCACGATGTATTCACTATGTTTTTCACTTCACCAATAATGAAGCCCTGCACGCTTCTGTTATATTCAGTGATAATGACATTCTTCGCAGTTGCTTGTGTAGCTGCACCACGCATTTTGATTGCCTGACGCAAGTCTATAATTGGAATGGAGCTTCCTCGGTAGTTCATCACGCCTTTCAGGTTGTGATGTGAACCCGGCATTATATTGAGCTTGGGTACGTTTATAACTTCTTTAATTTTAAAGACGTTCATGGCAAAAATGTGTCGCGTTCCCAGTTGAAACATCAAAAGCTCAAGCCTGTTCTCGCCAACAAGCTTGGTTCTTTGGTCAACTGACGACAATACACTACTACTCATAACACCCACTTTTCATATTATATATCAACAAGCTAAAACAAAAGCGCCCTCGTATCGGACAAGATTATCTAGCGTGAAGCTTTACGCCTAAATTTACCTTGCTCACACCGGCAAAGCTATTACCCTTTTAGCTAATAGACAGACGAAATAGTCAACACCAGCAAGCGTTTGCAACCTACGTAAGTTATTTTTTACCGACCACTTCTTACCCCATTGCCCTAAAACCACCAAATATAGGTGTCAAAAATTTACAGTATCTAGACTTCTCTCGGCGCCAGCCATTCACAAAATAAATGACCGCAATGCAAAATATATATTTCTATTATTCCAAATCCGGCACTAGGATGAAATGGAATCAACGGGAACGCCCTACAGCGTAAACATAAACAACGTTAAGTATTTTAATTATAGTCGGGAGAGACGCTCATGTCGCAATATCAACAAGACATTGATAACTTCGCCACATTAAAGGCAGCACAAAACGGAACTTGGGAAGGTATCAACCCAGAATTCGCTGCACGCATGAAGGTTCAAAACCGTTTTAAAACAGGTTTAGACATTGCTCGCTACACTGCAAGCATTATGCGCAAAGACATGGCTGAATACGACGCAGATTCGTCTCAGTACACACAGTCACTAGGCTGCTGGCATGGCTTCGTAGGCCAACAAAAAATGCTTTCAGTTAAAAAGCATCAAGGCACAACGAATAAAAGCTACCTTTACCTTTCAGGCTGGATGGTAGCGGCACTTCGCTCTGAATTCGGTCCTCTTCCAGACCAATCAATGCATGAAAAAACATCAGTGTCTGCACTTATCGAAGAGCTTTACACTTTCCTTCGTCAAGCAGATGCGCGAGAATTGGGCGACCTTTTCCACAAGCTAGACGACGCTAAGAAAAACGGTGGTGATGTAGCTGCGATTCAAGCTGAAATCGACAATTACGAAACTCACGTAGTTCCAATTATTGCTGATATCGATGCGGGCTTTGGTAACGAAGAAGCAACCTACCTACTAGCAAAGCAAATGATTGAAGCAGGTGCATGCTGTATCCAAATTGAGAACCAAGTATCGGACGCGAAGCAATGTGGTCACCAAGACGGTAAAGTAACCGTGCCACACGAAGACTTCCTAGCGAAAATCAATGCAGTACGCTATGCATTCCTTGAACTAGGTGTTGATGAAGGTGTAATTGTTGCACGTACTGACTCACTAGGTGCTGGTCTTACCCAGAAGATCCCAGTATCTACATCAGAAGGCGACTTAGCTGCTCAGTACAATGCGTTCCTTAAAACTACCGAAGTTGCAGGGGCTGAAGACCTAAGTGAAGGTGACCTAGTTCTTAAGCAAGGTGGCAAACTGGTTAAGCCTGAGCGTCTACCAAACGGCTTGTTCCGCTTCAAAGACAACACAGGTTTTGACCGTGTAGTACTTGACTGCGTAACGTCACTTAAGCACGGCGCTGACTTGCTTTGGATTGAAACTGAAAAGCCTCACGTTGGCCAAATTGCTGAAATGGTTAACGCTATTCGCGAACAAGTACCAAACGCAAAGCTGGTTTATAACAACTCTCCATCATTCAACTGGACGCTTAACTTCCGTCAGCAAGTATTTGATGCTTGGAGTGAAGAAGGTAAAGACGTTTCTGGCTACGACCGCGCGAAACTTATGTCTGCCGACTATGATGACAGCGAGCTAGCAGCTGCGGCCGACGAGAAGATTAAGAGCTTCCAGGCTGACGCAGCACGCGAAGCGGGTATCTTCCACCACCTTATCACGCTACCGACTTATCACACTGCAGCACTGTCTACTGACAACCTTGCAAAAGGTTACTTCGGTGAAGAAGGTATGCTTGCTTATGTACGCGGTGTTCAGCGTCAAGAAATTCGCCAAGGCCTAGCGTGCGTTAAACACCAAGCGATGGCAGGTTCTGACCTAGGTGACACGCACAAAGAATACTTCTCTGGCGAAGGCGCACTAAAAGCGTCTGGTGAAGATAACACTATGAACCAGTTTGACGTATAACTTTAACAGGCAATGAGTTAAACGGAAAGCATCCCAACCTTTCCTACAGGGCACCTTCGGGTGCCCTTTTTTGTGCGCGTCATTCACTTCACTTATGCTTTTTGCATAAAACAAAAAAAGCCATATTTTTCTAAATTTCATAAAAAAACAATATACCAACTATATTTCAATACCTTATAGGTATAACGGCGACCAATTTAAGACTAAACGCTTATCTGACATTGAAATAAAAAAGCTTTATAATAGCTATGTTTAATTAGGTTTAAAAAGAGCATTAGAATAATGAATATAGCGAAGGTCGACCTGAATTTATTGGTTTATTTAGATGTGCTGTTGCGCGAAGGAAGTGTAACGAAAGCTGCAAACCAGCTAAGCATTACTCAGCCAGCAATGAGTAACGGCCTGAAGCGCCTTCGCGATCTATTTAAAGATCCGCTTTTAGTTCGTACCAGCGATGGGATGACCCCCACTAAGCGCGCGCTTGAGCTACAACCCATTATTCGCGATGTGCTTAGTCGATTGGAAAGCTCTATTCAGCCCGAGACTGATTTTGATCCGTTAACCAGCGACAGAACTTTCCGCATTATGACCAGTGACTATGCAGAGAGTACCTTGTTACTTGAACTCGTTGGAAGACTGGCGGATTTAGCGCCCAATATTACGCTTGACCTTATTACGCCGAGTGACGTGACGTTTCACGATGTCGAGCAAGGTAAAGTGGATATGGCAATTAACCGCTTCGATGAACTGCCTTTGTCGTTTCACCAAAAAGTTATCTGGTATGACACCTTTAGCTGCGTAATGAGTTCCGACCATCCGCTAGTAGAAAAATGTAACCTAGAAGGCTATTTGAGTGCCCAGCATATTTGGGTGAGTAAAACTGGGTTTGGCGTGGGTGTAGGTATTGATCCAAATGAAGTACAAAAATTGGGTTGGGTTGACGCAGAGCTTACAAAAATTGGTAAACAGCGTGCTATTCGCGTATTTACTCGTCATTACCATGCAGCGCTTCAGATTGCGAAAAAGCAAAAACTTATTGCTACCTTACCAAGCAAAGCGGCGCGTTTATTCAAACACGACCCTGATGTGGTGATTAAAGAGCCGCCTTTCGACATACCACCTATTGCGCTAAAAATGGCGTGGAGTGCCCTACTTCACCACGACGCAGGTCACATTTGGTTGCGCCGCTTAATCAGCGATGTAGCTAGCGAAATGAATGCGGGCTAAACATTCACAAAATATATGGCAGAAATACAAACCATAAATTAAAAAACTATCTCTATACACACTACACTGGGTGAACAGATAAATGTATAGAGGTAGTTATGCAAGGATATATTACTAGAGGCCGACTACAGGTTGCCGAACAACTCGATAACTTTATTAATGAACAGGCACTTCCTGGCACAGGCGTAGATAAAGACACCTTTTGGCAAGGTGCAGAAACCCTCTTCGAAAAATTCATTCCTCAAAATCGCGCACTATTAGAAAAGCGAGAACAGCTTCAGCGCGCTATCGACGATTATCATAAAGCTGGTAACCCGGTAAACGGAAACGAATATACCGACTTCCTAAAAAGCATTGGTTACCTTGTTGAGCAGCCATCACAAGTAAGTGCACAAACACAAAATGTAGACGCCGAAATAGCAACAATGGCAGGCCCTCAGCTAGTCGTGCCAATCAACAACGCTCGCTATGCACTTAACGCGGTAAATGCCCGTTGGGGAAGCCTTTACGACGCACTATACGGCACTGATGTTATCAGCAATGAAGGTGGAGCAGAAGCGGGAATAAGCTACAACCCCGTACGCGGCGCCAAAGTAGTTGCGAAAGCGAAAGACTATCTAGATAGCATGATACCGCTTGCGAAAGGCAGCCACGCTGACGTTACTGAGTATAAGATTGAATCGGGTAAATTAGCGATCACTCTTGTCGACGGCGATGAAACCACCTTAGCAAACACAGAGCAATGGCAAGGATACCAAGGTGACATTAGCGCACCGTCAAGCCTGCTATTTGCACACAACGGTCTGCATTTTGAAATTCAACTAGACCCGACTCACCCTATTGGCGAGAGCGATGCCGCAAACGTAAAAGACGTACTGGTTGAAGCTGCATTAACCACCATTATGGACTGCGAAGATTCCGTTGCTGCTGTTGACGCTGAAGACAAAACCTTGGTGTATAGCAACTGGTTAGGCTTAATGAAAGGCTCTCTAAGCATTGAAATGACAAAGGGCGGCAAGCAGCTTGTTCGCGCTATGCATGACGATAGAAGCTACCAGCCGTCTAAACACGTTTCACAAGACAAGTTAAAAGACGGCGAACTAGTACTTTCTGGTCGAAGCCTTATGTTTGTTAGAAACGTGGGCCACCTTATGACTAACAATGCCATGCTCTTTGACGGCGAAGAAGTGCCAGAGGGGATCATGGACGGTTTAGTCACTTCACTTATCGCAAAGCATGATCTTTTAGGAAACAGCAAATTTAAAAACAGCCGCGAAGGCAGTATTTATATTGTTAAACCTAAAATGCACGGGCCAGAAGAAGTTGCATTCTCTAACGCATTGTTTGGTGCTATAGAAACGATTATCGACGTTCCAGCCAACACCCTTAAAATGGGCATAATGGATGAAGAGCGCCGCACGAGCATCAACCTTCAAGCGTGTATTGCCGAGGCTACTTCACGCGTTGTATTCATTAACACGGGTTTCTTAGACAGAACCGGTGATGAAATTCATACCTCAATGCTTGCCGGCCCTTTTGCAGAAAAAGCCGCGCTCAAGTCGATGGCGTGGATTAAGGCTTATGAAACTGCAAACGTTGCAGTAGGCCTTCGTTGTGGTCTTTCTGGCAAAGCCCAAATTGGTAAGGGCATGTGGCCAATACCTGACGAAATGCAAAATATGATGACCGCCAAAATAGGTCACCCTAAGGCCGGCGCTAATACTGCTTGGGTTCCCTCACCTACTGCTGCAACACTGCACGCGCTTCATTATCACGATGTAAATGTGTTTGACGTTCAAAAGTCGCTAGATGAAAACTTTAGTGGCCTTGCTGACATACTTACCATTCCATTGTTAGAAGATGCCTCTACTTTGACGCGTGAGAGTATTAAGCGCGAAATCGACAATAACGTTCAGGGCATTTTAGGCTACGTTGTACGCTGGGTTCACCAAGGCGTAGGCTGCTCGAAGGTGCCAGATATTAACGACGTAGGACTGATGGAAGACCGCGCAACCTTGCGTATTTCATCGCAGCACATCGCTAACTGGCTAGAGCACGGCATTGTAAGTGTAGATCAGGTAAAAGAGTCTTTGGCGCGTATGGCTGTCTTAGTAGATGAGCAAAATGCGGGGGACCCTGAATATATCCCAATGTCACCTGATTTAGACAGCTCAATCGGTTTCTTAGCCGCAAGCGACCTTATATTCAAAGGTAAAGAGCAGCCTAGCGGTTACACAGAACCTTTACTGCACGCCCGTCGCCGCGAAATGAAGGCAAAACTTGCGGCGAGCTAGCACAAAATATGAGGGCTAAGAATTGGAAACTAAAAGCTATATTCCATACGGTAAAATACCAAAGAATTAGCTAGCTAGTTTCAAGCCTCATCAGACGCATTTGAATAAGGCTCACTCTGTTAGTCAACAGCAGTGAGCCTTTTTATTTATTGCTGGTGTATTACTAATGCGTTTGCATTTATTGTCGCGACGCGTGAAATCACTTCGCAAACACACTCAAAAGCGAACTGTGTAGTGATATGGCAACACTTTAGACTAAAGATATCGCTTATCTCCCCCTTGATACTTTGCTGATAATGTATGAGTAAACTACGCTTTTATAGTGTGGGGCGCAGCGTTTGTTATTCCGTTGGAACTAAACACTTAGCGCAAAGCCTCCTTAGTTTGGAGTATGCACATGCAGATAGCCTCGGCAGCAATACCGAATAATTTATTACAGGCGAACGTCACGCAAATTGTGCCCATCTTTTCAGGTGGAGGAACAAGATTGAGCGCCCATATCGGCATCATTAAAGCGCTGCAGGACATGGACGTAGGCTTCGACACTTTAGTGGGTGTATCAGGTGGCTCGATTATCGCTTCGCTTTATGCCAAAGGTTACACAGTGGAGCAAATGCGAGAGCTCGCACTGGTTACCGATTTCAAGCAATTCACTGAATTTTCACTCGTAAGATTACTCCGGGAAGGCGGACTTTCTTCTGGCGACGTATTTCAACGATGGATTGACGAACAGTTGGAAGGCGCAGTGTTTGCCGACCTCCCACTCAATCTGCATATTCTCGCTACCGACGTAAACGGCGGCGGACCAGTTTTGTTCAACAAACAAACCTCTCCAGATATGAAGGTGTCAGAAGCAGTGCGGTACTCTATGTCGATACCGCTCATCTTCTCGTTCAAACCCTTTAAAGAGCACCTGCTAGTAGACGGCGCTATATTGTCTGAAGATGCGCTGTTTGAAGATTGGCGAGGCGATGGCACGCCATCAGTATGCTTCAGACTGCAAAGCACCGAACAAAAACGCAAGGCCATTAAAAAGAACTTACTTCAACTGCCCCAATACATCAGCATGCTTATTCGCACGTTTATGACGGCAATATCCAGGGAGTACGTCAATGCGAAGTATTGGCACAATACGGTGGTGGTGAATACCGGGGAGATTTCCGCGGTAGATTTTTCGCTTACACCTGAAATTAAGAACACACTTTTTGAGCTCGGTTATGCAACCACGAAAGAGTTCTTGCCCAAAAAGTGTGCGGGATTTATGAGAAGCAGTGCACTTTAACGGTTTCAGGAAATAATTATAAGTCGCTAGCGCTTACACTTTATAAAAGTCGCGATACCAGTCGACAAACGCTTTTACGCCTGTTTCAACATCGGTGGATGGCTGGTATCCAGTATCTTCAACTAGCGACGACACATCAGCATAGGTGTCAGGCACATCGCCTGGCTGCATAGGAAGAAGTTCTTTCTTCGCCTCAATACCCAATGCACTCTCAAGGGTTTCAATAAACTTCAAAAGGTGCACTGGTGTTTGCGCACCAATATTGTACACCTTATAGGGCGCCTTACTCGTACTTGGATCTGGATTGCCGCCGTCCCAATTCTCGTTAGGTTTAGCCACATTATCCAATGAGCGAATTACGCCTTCAACGATATCATCGATATAAGTGAAGTCACGACGGTGGTTACCATAGTTGTAAACCTGTATTGTTTTACCTTCCAAAATAGCTTTAGTGAACTTGAAAAGCGCCATGTCTGGACGGCCCCAAGGCCCGTAAACAGTGAAAAAGCGCAGCCCCGTTGTAGGCAAGTTATACAGGTGACTATAAGTATGAGCCATTAGCTCGTTAGCTTTTTTAGAAGCCGCATACAAGCTAACTTGATGATCTACGTTATGCTGTTCTGAAAACGGCATAGTCTCATTCGCTCCGTAGACTGAGCTAGACGACGCGTACACCAAATGCTCGACTTTATTATGGCGACATCCCTCTAGAATATTCACAAAGCCAACAATATTTGAGTCGACGTAAGCGTTAGGATTTTCAAGTGAATAACGCACACCAGCTTGAGCAGCCAAATGCACCACTCTATCAAATTTGTGCTCTTCAAAAAGCGCAGCCATTTTGTCGCGCTCTTCTACCCCCATCTCGATAAATGAAAATAAATCAGCAGCAGTAGATGATTTAATCTCGTCTAGACGAGCATGCTTTAAATTCACATCGTAATAATCGTTAATGTTGTCAATCCCGACAACTTGGTCACCACGATTGATAAGGTATTGCGATACAGCTGCACCAATGAAACCAGCTGCTCCGGTGACTAAGATTTTCATTTATTAATCCCTTGGATTTCGTATTTTAAATTAAAGTATCACTGATACGCTCGTGCTTTATTCTAGTTCAAACGAGCGACAGAAGTCTTATACAACCTACTTCTATAAAACTAGCCTTGTCAGTTAACTATGCTACATAAAGCTCAGCTCTTGGTCGGCAAAGTTTTTATAGTTTGAATTAAGAAAATAAAAAACAGTTAGCAAATAATGCACCATAAAATATCTAATTACTGTTCTAGAGTTAATTTGTAGCTCCCCTCAACAGGGTGGTTACAAACCGAATAGGTACTGCATATGAAATTCCAGTTGGTGAAGCAAGTGCACTTTCTTTTGTATCTTTTACTAGAACTTTGTTTATTACACCAATTACCTCTCCTGTTCGAGGGTCATACAAGGGACTGCCACTGTTGCCTGGATAAGCAATTGCATCCAGTTGATAAATTAGGCTTACGTTCTTTAAGCGTGCCATCATGGTATTAGTTAATTGGTTGCTATTTAACGCTGGGATTGCGTCTGGCGTTATTGCAGAAATATACCCTCTGTGTGTAGCAGGATATAAACCCAAAATAGCGCCAATTGGGAAGCCCGTTAACGCGATTTCTGACCCAGGTTCTAACAATTCATCATCTCCAAGTTTCAATGCAGGTAAGGGGGAGTCCAACTTTAACAATGCTAAATCATGCTTAGGATCAATCTTTAAGACTTCTGCTTTAATTTTTTTTACTACTGTACCTTCGCCACTTAGGACTACGTAACTTTCAACTATTGTGGGGTCTAAATCTTCAGATACCACGTGATAATTTGTAATTGCGAAAAAACCGTTTGCTACAATAAACCCCGTCCCTAATACCCTTGGTGCACTGTGCTTAATTGGCGCATCGACAGCTACGGCAACAGTTCCTTTGGAGACTGATTTCACAATAGAAGTAAAAGAGGTTACATCATTATCTGCTGCTACACTCTGAGTCAGTAATCCCAACAGCACTAAAATCCAAATAATTAAAGTTTTCATGTATTTTTTCCCAGTTGAGCGTTAGCTTAATAACTTTAACCAAGGTACACCGTAAGATAACAATGGATTTTTTAAAACAAATAATTCTGCTTTTGATATCCCCCCTAACTATCAGCGTATTGCTAATACTTATGTCATATGCTTTCAAACGGGCAAATTATTTGAACACTGGGAAGAAAATTTTGTTAATGGGTGTACTTGTGTTGATGGTTTGCTCTCAACCATGGGTGGCAAACGTTTTACTTTATCCGTTAGAGTACAACAGCAAACGCTATCATTCATCCGATTTAACTAGAAGTGACGCTATATTTGTTCCTGCATGCTATTATCAAACGCAATACGATCTACCAGAAGTTTCGCGTTGGCACGAGTGTTCAATCCAACGGTTGATTCAAGCTAAGATTTTTTCTGATGAATTGAAAATCCCGATTATAGTTACGGGGGGAAGCTTCCTTGCTGATAAAGATGTTAAATATTCAGAAAAAGCAAAGCAATTTCTTGAAACATTAGGGGTAACGCCTGATAAAGTGATTTCAATACCTGAAGGTACCGACTCACTATCAGAGGTTGAAGCATTAAAAACTAGATTTGGCCACATAACTCTAGTAACCATAACAAGCGCCACTCACCAATATCGATTAGCTCAGATACTAAAAAACGCTGATATAAGCTCAGAGATTTTTCAAGTTGATTTTCAAAGCTCTGGAGAATTAAATCCTTTTCTTTCACTTCCTTCAATTCTAGCATTAGAGCGCACTAGAAGAGCGATATACGAATACTTGGCAATAGTGAAATACCATGTTTTGGAAAAATAGTATAAAAGGATTAGGCAAATTATCGAAAAGATTTGCTAGACTGTTTTGAAGGACGTTTTTTGTGTGGACCAAAGTTTAGTGGCTAATAAAACAATAATAGGACGCGTGAAGTCAATTGTCGGCCGGGACAGTAAATTGGGAAAGGCTCTTGGGGGGTTGGAAAAACTCCAAGAAGCCAAGTTTATCTCAAAACACTTTTCCGAGTTCTTAGAGCCAGTAGTTGCGCAGTCCGAAAATACACGTACTGAGAGCTTTAATATTAGACATAAAGTTTATTGTGAAGAGCTCGAGTTTGAACCACTCAAAAACAATTGTCTTGAAACTGACGAATTCGATAAATTCTCGAGCCCTTGTTTAATAAGACATAAAGGCTCAGGTCACTATGCTGGGACAGTACGTTTGGTTAGACCCCAGATAGAAAACCAACTTCTCCCTATTGAGAAATACTGCATTAATTCAATTACTCATGAAACTCTGAACCCACGTAACTTTGCACGGAAAGACATTTGCGAGATATCTCGACTCGCAGTTCCACTTGAGTTTCGGAAGCGTCAGATGGACCGGTTTTCTGGTGCTGCGACAGGTGTAATTAATGAACATACGTACTCTGAAAATGAATTAAGGTGTTTCCCCTTTATCGCAATCGGGCTTTACTTCTCTGCTGCTGCTTTAGTTATGCACAATAATATCAAACATACGTATGTTATGATGGAACCACGTCTTGCCCGAAGTATGAGGTTTGTGGGCATTCAGTTTGAGCAGGTTGGTCCCGTTATTGACTATCATGGTAGGCGTGCACCCTATTATATCAATCCATCGCTGCTCTACGCTAATTTAAGGCCTAGCTTTAAAATAATGTTGAAAAACATACAGCATCAAGTTGAGAAGTATCCTCGAGACTAGAGAAGCGTCTAAACACTCTAATTACTTTTGCCGAGCCTGGTGCTCTTTACCAAATACATTGCATTCCAGTCTTGCGATATTTTTCAGGCGCGTTAGGAACTATTTATGAGAACATTAGACTTTGGGTTTGAGCAGCTGAAAAACCTTCTACTAACTTCTGGCTTTCGGTCATCACAGATATTATTTGTCGACACTAACGATGCGTACATCACGTATCCAGAAAAAAATTCAGCTATATTGGTCGTTAAACCATACCCTTCCGAATCCGATGGCTCTTCGCGATATATGGAAATAATTAAGATAATAGAACTTGCAAAATGCAATGGATTTGCTGTTCACCCCTACAGTAGAGGCGCCAACTTAGGTTATGGAGGTAAAGAGCCCTACGCTTCAAATTGTATTGCCTTGGATTTAAGTGAGTTTAAAAGAATAAGTTACTACAAGAAATCAAGTGGACACATAACAGTAGAACCAGGAGTATCACAAGAAGCCATTAGTGAATTTTTAATAAAAAAGGGTGATATCCATATACATGACACTACTGGAGCGCCAAAATTTGCAAGCGTCATCGGAAACTATCTTGAACGGGGTTTTGGTCATACTCCACTCGCTGAGCACGCTAAGAATATTCTGCATGCAGAAATTATCACTCCCAACAATAAAGAAGAAGCACCTACACATTTTGTGACATCAACCGATGGTACATCATTTGAAATTGACGGGAAAATAGCAACCAGAACCTATAGCATCGGCCCTGACCTGACAGGTCTCGTGATTCAAAATAATGTCTCAATTGTAACAAACCTTACAATTAAGCTTTTGAAAAAACCTGATTGTTTCGTTGCTTACTTCATACCATTCAAAGAAGAAGATATTGATCAAATGATTGATACTTGTGCAATCCTGAGAAAACAAAACACCATACACAGTGCTGCACACATTGGAAACAACATGAAGACACTCCAATTACTTGCTGTAGAATTTCCAAATCTAATTAAATCGTATGATTACGAAGAGTTAAACAAGTTGATCCGCAAATTCGGTTTAGATGATTGGACGCTTTCAGGAGGGATGTACGGAACCAAAAACCAAGTCAAAGCGCATATTAAAGATCTTAAGACCGCGATGAAAAAACTAGGTGTAAAACCTTTATTCATTGACAAAGAAAAGCTCAGCTTTATTAAGAAAACGCTGTCTATTACTCCTAAATATAATAGAGCTTTAGTTAAAAAACTAGTTTCCAGTAATAGTGGTATAGCCAGAAAAATAGGCGCTAAACTTGCTCTGAGAAAGAGCCTAATAGAATTATGTAAAATAAAACAAGGGACTCCTAGCAATGAATTTCTTCGAACCATTTATTGGAGAAACCTTCAAAAGTTAACAGATAACGTGCCCAATCCAAGTCAAGACAAAGTAGGTTTGCTATGGGGCGCGCCCTGCTCTGAAATATCGAGCAAAGATTTTAAATTAATTACTTCTATCATGAGTGAAACATGTAAGAAGTATAGTTTAGAAAGTCCAATCTCAGTAACCCTTATAAATGAAAGAACAATGGAGTGTGTATTATCTCTTTCATGGGATAGACAAAAAGAGAAGGAGGAAGAACAAGCTTTAGCTTGCTATCAAGAAATAATGCTTAAGTGTGCTTCCATGGGCTTCCTTCAGTATAGAATGTCTACGCTTTCCAATCACTTTCTCAATCGACAGCATCTACCGCTACCTTTTGAGCTCCCTGAACTTAAATCTTATTTTGATCCTTGTAATGTCATCTCTCCTTCAAAATATCAATTAGTGTCTAAAAATTTTACAACACGTAAACGCGAATGAAATAAAACCTATAAAATCAATCGCTTAAAAAATGGCACGTTGCATGCTTGTGTTAACACGTATAACAGACCTACTGTTCAAAACAACGGAGCGTGGAAAATGAAATTTGCAACAACTATCAAATATGCAGCGATTGCGGGAGCTCTTGTTACAGCTTCGAATGCAACAGCTGGAGTATCAGCAACAGCTTATTTAGAATTAAATGATCTTCTTGTTCAAATCGATACTGACGGCGACTTGGTACCTGATCCAGTTAACCCTCTTGACTTTATTTCTATCCTTCCGGGTGGCACAAGGTCAACAAGCACGTTCGCTGATAACAATGGCGCTTCAGATTCAGACTTAGATTCAAAATCCTCTGCCACAGCTGATTCTGATGCAGACTTACTCTGCCTAGGTTCTTCTTGCGGAGTTTTAGGTCTTACCAACAATGGTCAGTCTGTTGATGGTGGCAATTTAGTTGCGAGTGACGCTTTTTACTATTCAGTGGCTGACGCTCAAGTTTCAGGCAGTGCGCTAGGTTCTGGTGCTAGCGGTTTTACATATGCGGATGCGGGCATTGCTGCTGGTAACGATGAAAGCGCGGGTGCCAATAGTAACATCGCAAACGATATCCTTACGCAATTTACACTCGATGCGTTGACAGATATTAATGTGCGATTTAGTGCTTTGATGGATTACTTAGTTGATGCATTTATCTCGCCGGATATCGCTAATGATAGTTTAAGAGCGGCTACAGCTACAGCTAAAGCGACATTTGGAATTCAACTTGCGAACCTTGTCACTGGAGATACAGTGTCTCTTACAGATGGCCCATCAGGCGTGACATTTAACGATATCGCAATTGATCAACCTGGTTTAGGCGACTTACTTGTTCGTTCAGGTAACGGCGAGACTTTCACATCAGGCTGGGCAAACGTTAGTGCTGGTACTTATCAGTTGACCATTACTCAATCATCAACGGTTCAGACCACGCTTGTACCTGCTCCTACTACGCTAGCGATGGCTGCATTCGGCTTGCTGGGCTTGGGCTTAACAGCTCGCCGTAGAAAGCAAAAGTAATCATTGTCTTTATAAGAAAAGCCGGATTTTAATCCTAATGCCGATCAGTTAAGAATATTTTCATGATCGGTTGACCGATCTTTTTAAGGCTTCAAAATCCGATATCAGTCTC
>NZ_JANHZQ010000019.1:0-77371 GCF_041414725.1 Alteromonas sp. DY56-G5
AGTGGGATCCACGAAGTCAGTATTGGTGACTCTCCCCCCGTAATCACAGACAAACAGGAGCGCCAGCAGGTGATCATTGATGTACTTGGCACATTATACCAAGAGATTTATTCCTGAATTTGATGCGGAATGTCGGGTCTATCGCATCGCTTCATCAAGTACTAGAGATTCCTGAGCCTATATCAATGTCTATAGGGGCGACAAGGCTTCCCTGGGAGAGTTGCACACTTGATTCAACAGTATGGGAGCATGCAATATTGATAGCAGACTGGGCTTTGTACCAAGCTAAAGAAAGCGGCCGTAACGTCACAATTTTCATTAATGCGTCAAGAGAAATGGCAGCGTGGTCAGACTGGAGTGTCGAGGGCCTTTCCAGCGCTGCAAGTGAGGGGCTACTGCTATCCTCAACGTTAGACAACGATAGCCCCGGCTAGTGCGAGCCTGCTTGATTAAAAGCTAAAGGTCTTAGATACACCAAACACAATACGTTCGTCGGCGGTATCTATATCAAGGTTCGTGTTTTCAGCAGCAATTTCAAAGTCTAATCCTTTGTAGCTTGTCTGATAGGCCAAACGGTAGTGATAGAAAGACGTGTTTTCGTCACGCCATACCCAGGTATCGCTGTCTAGAGAGTTAGATACATCAAAGCTAGCACGAAGGTTGTGGTTAGGCGCAAGCTCAAAGGTATGAGCAACCATTGCGATAGCGTGTTTTGCGCCTGTTCCAAAGTAATCCCACGTGTACCAGAAGTTTAGTTCTGAACTACCGTAGTCACTGGCATAACCAAACTTGATATACACCTCTGGGTAATTGCCATCACTTGAATCATCGCCACCGTGATAAGAGTAATAAGCGATGCCGTAGTCCAAACTCACCGTTTCGGTTAGCATTTGGTAACGACCCACGTAAAAATCCCATTCAAGGTTTGTATCGCCACCAAAATCTACATTAGATGCCCACGTGCCTGCATAAGTGCCGTTATCAAATGCTTTATCAACGCCGCCCTGAAGAGCCGGGTCGTTTTGCGTTTGGCTAACGCCGTTGAAGGTATAATCTGAAACCGCAGAGATATTGGCGCTCCAATCAGCGAATGAAGCTGAAGAATATAACGCTGCGACAATAGCCACTGTGAAAATATGCGTGGATGTAAAAAAAGAATTCAATTTTTTCATTGTTAAACACCTGTTTTTATCATTGTTTTATTTGGCCCGCTTCCTAGTTAATGCGCTCTTACGCAAGCTTCGGGCAATACTTACCCCCATTGGCTCAAAATGAGCCAATGTTAAGAAGGTAAAAAGTAAATGATTTAGTTAGTTGAGATTTTCTATCTTGGTAAAGTCGATTTTGTTTTCTTTCGGCGATGTTTTGATGGCCGTCACCGATTTAAATTTCTGACTTAGAATGAAAGCAAAGCAGCTAAAGAAGATAGTGATAACTAACGCACCCACCCACTGAATTTGCAAGAAGTCTAGTTTGAACAGCAACGTAAGTAGCGAAAGCGCCACGATATTGAGAGCAATGTAATTGCCTTTACCGATGCGTTCAACGGTCATGTTTAGATTATCTGTGTACAGTCTAATCAGTGAATCAAGTGAGTTGATCACAAAGACGACACCCACGCATACCATGGCTAAATTGGTTATCCCCTCAGTAGGAATACCGGCACTGTGATAGTGGTACAGTACTGAAAACCAAGCCGCAATCGGGATAGATGGAATGACCATCATAGCCAACATGACTTGATAAGTTTTAAGACCGCCCACGAAACGAGACGTAAACTGACCAATCATGATGCTCCAGCTGAACCACCAGAATAGATAGAACTCGTGATACTCATTAATGGGTAATACGAAGTTATCGATGTTCGCAAAGTACCCGCCAATAAGACCTAGGTTGGTAAAATAAGCCGTTATCTCACTTTCACCAAATACAAATGCAGCCGCCCACATGCCAATAATAAGCGCTATAAATACCCATGTGGTTGTTAGGCTTAAAATACGCACGTATTTAATGCTAGTGCTCGAATATACGGCAAAAGCAATGGCTGCAAACACGATCAAGTAGAACGCAGGCACGACAGATTCTCCGTCGCCTATCGACGGTAAATACCACGGAAGGTTAGACAGCAGTAGAAACGCCGTGAAAGCACAGGTTCCGATGATTACAACGTTGTTTACGAACTTAACAACCGGAAGCTCGAAGAACTTTACTTTCGGTTCGATTACGCAGAAATAAAAACAAGTAAGAAAGTAGAATCCCCAAATTAAGAATCCCCAAAACCCAAACTCAATGGCGAGCGGATTGGTGAAGGCATATTCAGGACTTGCGCTTATGTCAGCATAACCAGCAAATTCAGTGAGCGGGAACATAATAAGGCCCACGTCCAAACCTGAGGTAAAGAGAATGGCAATAAAGGTAAAGGTTCTAACTGGCGTTACGCCGACCACTTTCATGTTGCCCCATTTAAACAAAATATAGGCTACAGAAAGTAGAGTGAAAATAATGCCTGCACTAAGCCATACTGTCATTATCACCCTCCCAATATTGATAAAAATGAAACATGTTTTTTCCTTTTTTTCGTTATTAAACAGTCCACCCAACTACACATTAAAGCCTTATATTAAAGGCGGTATGTAGGCACTGTGGAAGGTGCGCTTGTTTTAACAACAAGCACACTGGTGCGAGCTAGTTTAAAAATTTAGCGTTGCTTTGTTTGCCAATGCGGGTGAATATCCACGGGTACATTTTGTGGTGGCAAAGCAGGTTTACCCAGAATGATGTCTGCCGCCTTTTCCGCCACCATGATGGTTGGCGCATTTAGGTTTCCGTTTGGAATTGTGGGGAAGATAGAAGAATCCACCACTCGCAATCCTTCAATGCCATGAACATTGGTTTGAGAATCTACCACTGCCAACTCATCTTCCCCCATTTTGCAAGAGCATGATGGATGGTAAGCGCTCTCAACGGCTTCACGCACAAAAGCGTCTATTTCTTCATCCGTCTGAATGTGCTCGCCAGGCTGAATTTCGCCGTCTCTGAAGTCGTCGAATGCTGACTGTGCGATGATTTCTCGTGTAAGTCTTACGCATGCTCTAAACCCTTCGATATCATCTGGATGCTGCAAATAGTTAAACAAAATTTTAGGTGGAACCGTCGGGTTAGCCGACTGAAGGGTTACGCTACCTCTACTTTTAGGTTTGTTGTGACCTACGTGCACTTGAAAACCATCGCCATCAAACGCTGACTTTCCGTCGTATCGAATAGCGGCAGGCAAGAAATGGTACTGAATGTCAGGCCACTGCACATCTGCTTTCGAGCGAATGAAGGCGCAAGATTCAAAGTGATTCGTAGCGCCTAACCCAGAACGGTTTAACAACCAGCGAGCGCCGATCAACCCTTTTGAAATTAAGCCCAGTTTGCGGTTTAACGTTATTGGCTGTTTGCACTTGTACTGGAAATAAAATTCCAAATGATCTTGCAGGTTTTGACCCACACCCGGCAGGTGGTGCTTAACATCGACACCTGCTTTTTCAAGAATATCTTTGTCGCCAATTCCAGAAAGCTGCAGGATGTGTGGCGAGCCAATAGAGCCGGCACTTAAAATCACTTCGTTAGATGTGGCGGCAGTCTCGGTTTTACCGTTAACTACATATTCAACGCCTTTTGCGACTTTATCTTCCAGCACGACTTTAGTAACCAGCGCGCCAGTCACTATAGTTAAATTCTTACGCGATTTTACCGGGTCAAGATATTCACGGCTTGCTGAACTGCGTACACCGTCTTTCACGGTCATATGCATGGGCCCGAAGCCTTCTTGCTGCTTGCCATTGTAATCGCTAGTGATGTCGTAGCCCGCCTGTTCGCCGGCTTTAATGAAGGCCGTATAAAGCGGGTTCTTCATTTCGTTACCGTTGTTAACGCCGAGTTCACCATTGCCACCTCGGTAAGCGTCGTTACCTTTGTACCAGGTTTCAGCTTTTTGGAAATAGGGTAGGCACGCCTGATAATTCCAGCCCTCTGCGCCGTGAGCTTCCCATTCATCAAAGTCTTTAGCGTGGCCGCGTACGTATACCATTCCGTTAATGGATGATGAGCCGCCCAACACTTTACCGCGTGGGCAGTGCATTTCACGGTTGTTTAAATAGGGCTCTTTTTCAGTGTTGAATTGCCACGCATACTTGTCGGTATTCATAGGAATAGACAGCGCCGTTGGCATCTTGATGAAAATGCTTTTATCTGAGCCACCGGTTTCCAGTAGCAACACCTTGTGCTTTGGGTTTTCTGATAAGCGGTTCGCTAGCACGCAGCCGGCAGAACCAGCTCCAACAATAATGTAATCAAATGTCTGCATATGTACTCCTACTGCGGCTTAAAACGGGCTCTCAATTTGGCTTATACCTACATAAACCGATTTGGTCTGTGTGTAGCTATTAAGCGTTTCAACGCCGTTTTCACGTCCTATGCCAGACTGTTTGTAGCCGCCTACTGGCATTTCAGCCGGAGAGTTACCATATGCATTTATCCAGCAAATACCGGCTTGAAGCTGGTGGATAACGCGGTGCGCGCGCTGGATGTCCTTACTAAATACACCGGCAGCTAAGCCTAGCTCAGTGTCATTCGCGCGTGCGATCACTTCGTCTTCATCATCGAAAACTAACACGCTCATTACTGGTCCGAAAATCTCTTCTTTAACGATAGTCATATCGTCAGCGCAGTCGGTGAAAATTGTTGGCTCAACAAAATAGCCATTTGGCGCAGATGCCGGAGAGGCAGCGTTCCCGCCGGTTAACAGCGTTGCGCCTTCTTCTTTTCCTTTGGCAATATAGCCAAGTACCAGCTCTTGGTGCTTTTTAGAAATAAGTGCGCCTAGGTTTACGTTAGGGTCAAGCGGATCGCCCATAATAATGTTGTTTTCGGTACGGGCTTTAAGCTCATCAATAAAGGCTTGATAAACAGAACGTTGAACGTAAACACGGGTGCAGTTAGTGCAGATTTCACCTTGGGTGTAGAAATTACCAAGCATAGCGGCGCTGATAGCTTGGCTAATGTCGGCATCTTCGAATACTACAAGCGGTGACTTCCCGCCAAGCTCCATTGTTACGTCTTTTAAGTTCGACGCAGCGGCGCTTTGCATCACTTTTTTACCTGTGCCTACCTCACCAGTAAACGATACTTTCTCTATATCAGGGCTGTTTGTAAGCCACTGGCCTACTTGTGCTGCGCCTTGAACCACATTAAATACGCCATCAGGTACGCCAGCTTCGGTGAAAATTTCAGCCAGTTTAAGCGCACCCATTGGGGTTTCTTCTGACGGCTTAAATATAAACGCATTACCTGCGGCAAGGGCGGGGCCTGATTTCCAGCAAGCGATTTGAATAGGGTAGTTCCATGCGCCAATACCGGCACAGATACCTAGCGCTTCTTTGCGCGTGTAGAAGAAATCGCCACCCACAGGTTGCTGGGTACCTAGTTGAGTAGGAGCTAGGCCGGCATAGTACTCAATGACATCAGCGCCAGTTTCAATATCAACACAGTCGGCTTCTTGAATAGGCTTACCGGTATCGAGTACTTCAAGCTTTGCGAGTTCGTCATTACGCTCACGAAGCAATGCAACCGCTTTATTAAGAATGCGGGTTCTTTCAATTGGCATCATTGCTGACCACACTGAAAAACCTTCTTTAGCGCTTTTAATTGCTTCTTGTTGAATAAACTCATCAGCCACTTCTACGTGGTAAATTACCTCACCGGTTGCGGGGTTGGTTACAGCAAAGGTTTCTTTGCTTTTGTTTGCCATCGGCTTGCCGTGAATGAAATTCTGATAAGTCGGTAATGACATGCATAAACTCCTACTTTTAAAAGGACTAAAACTTTCGCCAATTTGCGGGTACTGCGAATTAACTTCTATTACGAATACCTAATACGTAGAAATAGTTTCAAAATGATGAATAGTGTTGAAACTATTTTCTTTATTGAAATGCTAACTTGCTCGAATAGAACACTTTCGCTTTGTAAAAGTCACCCTGTAAAAAGCATCATTGCCTACTGCGCCAATGACGCATTATTGAAGGTTTTAGGACGTAATGTCGCACGTCTTTTTACTGATGCTTTTATTTTAATTGGTCGTTCAATAAAAATAAATTGTATAGTGTTCTAACTATTGTTTCAACTTGTGAGCATTGTTACAGAAGCGGAATGGCTAGGATTAACCTGCGGAACTTGCTGGTAAGTGAATGATTTTAAATAGTAAAAGTGTAAACATTAAATATATAAAGAATTAGCTATCCCCATGCTTAATTCCTTTTTGATTGATCAATTAAAGGTGCGAAAATGTTTAACTGAAACTAATTGAGTTGGAGGTAAGGGTTAACCATGCGGGGCTAAAAGCAATTGCTCTTCGCAATTTGATGCTGTTGAAAAGAGAAGTTAAAAGGGCAGCTTAGGCCCTTTCATCATGTGAGGTAAATATTAAGGTAGAGACTAAGCCTAAAACAGACAAGTAAGCGTCGATTTCGCTTTAGGTGCTTAAACTGCAATGGTAATAACCTGAGTTGATCGATAGGGTAGCAACATCCCCTTTATTCCAAAACACTACGTTCTTGTTGTTGGTGTATTTTGCCCCCGATGCTGAACGTGATAACTGCACAATGTGATGGGTGTTGTTTAATGATAAAGCCAATGTGTCAGGCCCCAGCGTATTTACACGTAATGTAGCGAGATTGGCATTAGGCGTTTCACATTTGTACGTTTTGGTCGACTCTTGTTCATTTGAGCCAACCACATCTTGTTTTTGCGATGACGCCAGGTCAGACAATTTCGTATCTACATTACTTTTTGTCGCACTTGCCGATTTGTTTGTCGTCGATTGAGAAATCTGTGCAGCAATCGCTCTAATCGTTTCATTATCACTACTGTCGTAAAGCACCAACCAAGTATTTTCCACTATCGAATAACTTGCCGATGCGGCTAGCATTTCGATGAAGCGTTGCTCTTGTTTCATCAGTGCAGGCGCACATGCCTTTTTGGTGAGAATGAGCTTATCAGTGGAAAAGGATTCAGCTGAGCTTTTATCACTAAATACCGTATCGGCTTCATCAACATCTAGCGCTCCGGTAAACTGATTACAACCTGTACTGCCGCTTACTCTGCTAGTGTCTCCGTTTGAATTTACGTTAAGCGTAACATGGCTGAAATCGATAATTCCTGCTCGGTCTATACTTTCAACCTGCCAATGACTGTCCGCTAACGTAAGTGGTTTGCCCTCGGTATGCTGTTGACTACCTTCACTTTCATTTGAATAGAGAGAGGAGACCGAGCTGCACGCTGTTAAAGAAAGAAGCGCAGAACCTGTCAAAGCCCAAAGGTACTTCCTGTAAGTCATGAAAACTCCAATTGTTTTTAATCAATTTCACTATGATTCGCGATAGCCAACTAAGTTCATCTTTAATCGTTGAGCTCAAATAGCACGAAGAGCACCACTATACCTCCACTTTGTCGTCAAAACGACAGTTTGTAAGCGAAAGAAGGGAGTAAACTAACACCTTGATATAACTTATGGGTGACGCAGTATGAAAAATTTAGAACAGCACTTGAGTGAATACGCCAAGTACCACAGAGATCAAAGAAACATGTACACCCATTATGTCGGTATTCCGCTAATTGTTTTCTCGGTTTTCTGTCTACTAAGTAAGCCTGCGTTTCTAGTTAGCGCGCCAATTTTTGGGGAAATGATCATAAGCCCAGCGCTCTTTGTTTGGGCAATTGGTAATGCGTTCTACATTAAGTTAGATATAAAACTTGGCGTAGTGATGACGCTTATTACGGGGGCTATGGTCTATTTCGCTCAACCCATCGCACAGAATGAAGTGGGAACATGGCTTACTATCTCACTTGGCATTTTTATTGGTGGTTGGGTGCTTCAGTTTATTGGTCATCACTATGAAGGTAAAAAGCCTGCGTTTGTCGACGACATAATGGGGCTGGCAATAGGACCACTATTTGTGCTTGCAGAATTAAGCTTTGAGCTAGGCCTTAGAAGCGCACTTAAAGAAGAGATAGAACGCCGTTCTGGACCCATAAAGTAACTGCTTTAGATAGCGCGTTGAAACAACCAGTCTCAACGCGCTGTCATAACATAATCGCTAAGCTTTCATCTTCTCTATCGTTTCTTTACGCAATTGTATTTTAGACTCAGCAAAAGACTGTCTAGGCAACATCTTCAACTTTTCTGCGTAACCCATGGCCGTTGCTAAAACCTGCTCTTGAGGCACCGCAGCGTCGATAAAGCCCGCTTTCACTGCTTCTTTACCTTGGTAAATACGTGAAAAAAGCAATGCTTCGGTTTGAGACGTATTCGCTAGTCTGGCTTTTGCTAGCTCCATACCGAAAGGCGGCAGCACCATACCAATGGCGGTTTCATTAAGCCCATATTTAGTATCTGCGTCTTTACCAATACGCAAGTCGGCAGCTAAAAGCATAATAGCGCCCATTGCAATGCTGTGACCTTCTGCAGCAACGACTACAGGTAGTGGGAAGCTATAAAGACGTACGATTAACTCAGCGCCTTTTGACACCAACTCGTGTTGTTTTGCTTTGTCGTCGGCTTTCATTACCGATAAATCAAACCCGCCGCAAAACTTGCCTTCACCACCGTGTAATACAACCGCTTTTGCGTTTTGTTCTGCTTCATCTAAGGCATCGTTAAACTGCTGAATAAGCTCAAACCCAACGGCGTTAACTTTCCCGTCGTCAAAGGTGATTACAGCAATATCGTTGTTAATAGCTAAATTAAACGCCATGGTATGTCCTGTCACTTTCTTAGTAGGAATTAATTTACGTTACGCTCTGTTAAGCGCAACTTTCTAGCAGTGATTGTAGGTAATTGATTTCTTTTATGATAGTGCTTTAGGCTTCATCTTCGGGATATGTGCTATGAATATCGGTGATAATTCGCGGAAGTTCTGCAATAAGCTTCTTTTTATATCGGCGTTGTCTGCGACGCGCTTTCGCGTTATTAGCCCGCCATTGCGCACGTTTGTCTTTCACAATTCGCTCTAGGTCTTGGCCATCCTCTATTAAAATTGCGTCGTTAATGGATGTTCGTTTTGTCATACTAAAACTCCAGCTTTAGCTGTTTATCGCGCCATTGTTTTGAGCGTTGGTTGAGTACGTGAAGCGAAACATTCTCAGTGACTATCTGTCTGGCAAGGTTTAATGCTGCACTGGCTTGCTCGTCGGTCAGGTTGTTATAGGCCGGCGAGGGAATGACCTCATACCACGCACAGCCGACAATATTGTCTAAAATCACCCGCATAAAGCAGTGGTCATGATGTATTGGCCAGGCGTTTTTCTTTGCAGATGCAATAGAAGGGAGCACATTTTTCGCGTAGTGTAGAAATTCTCGTAGGTTCTTCGTGTGCTCCGTTGATTTTGAGAGATAAGCGTGTGGGAATTGGTTCTGAAGGGAAGGTGTGTGCATGCGTGATTTAGCCCTCGTCCAATTCGTTTACGCACTTTTATTTCGACATAGCAAGAGTTTACACGACACCAGTGAAATTCAGAGTTACACTATTTTTAGTTTTACTGTTTTTGTTTATAGATTCTTAGTTTATTGATTCTTAGTTTTATGAGTTTTAGCCTAGCGCTAAATGCTCATTATTAATTACATGGTTGGTTAATGCGCCCTCATTTAAAAATTCTTGTTATAGAAGATGCTGTTGATTTATTGGAACAAATTACGTCAAGTATAGGCAACACCATCACTTACTTTGACCGAAGTGACGTTGAAATAAGCCTGCTTGAAGCGAACTCCGTTGCAAAGGCACTACAATTTGTTCGTGAAGACGGTGATATTCAAGCTGTGGTATTTAGCTGGGATGTGGTGGCGAAGGTTAAAGAGCTGACAGACGTTGTGCCATTAAATGGCGTACTTAATGAAAATACAAGCCCCGCAGCCGAAAGCGCTAGTTCACAAAACGCGAACGAGAAAACCACAAGCGAAAAGTCGTCTGCACGCAACGCTGTTATTGATAATAACGCCAGAGTTATAGACTCCATTAAACGCATTCGCCCTGAACTCCCCGTATATGTCTTAGGCGATGCAGTAAAAGGGTTGGATATTGTAAACCAAGCCAATGGCATTGAATCGTTCTTCTATCGTAACGACATTATTTCAGACCCAGAGTCTATTTTGGGTTATATCATCAACGACTTTGATGATAGAAACGAAACGCCGTTTTGGACTGAATACAAAGACTATGTAGTGGAGTCTAACGACTCGTGGCATACGCCAGGTCACAGCGGTGGCGCAAGCTTTAGAAATTCACCCTATATCAGTGATTTTTATCGCTTCTTTGGTCGTAACGTGTTTGTTAGTGACTTATCGGTAAGCGTAGACTCGCTGGGCTCACTATCAGATGGCACTCACGCTATCGGGAAAGCGCAAGCCGCTGTCGCGAATACATTTGAAGTTCGCCATTCCTATTTCGTCACGAACGGCTCTTCGACATCAAACAAAATCATTTTGCAGACGCTGTTGCGCGAAGGCGACAAAGTAATTGCCGACAGAAACTGCCACAAGTCAGTGCACTACGGCATTATTCAGGCGCGCGCTATGCCAGTGTATTTAGACAGTGTATTTAACCCTGAATACGGTATTTTCTCACCCCCTAGAATGGCGCAAATTAAGCAGCTTATTGAAGAAAATACTGATGCTAAACTTATCGTACTGACGGGCTGTACCTACGACGGGTTATTGACTGACCTTAAGCAAGTCGTAAATTTAGCCCACGAGCATGGCATTAAAGTGTTCATTGACGAAGCATGGTTTGCGTATTCCTTGTTCCATCCTGCATTGCGTGACTACTCGGCTATCGCCGCTGGGGCAGACTATATTACTCACTCTGCGCACAAAGTGGTGTCGGCGTTCTCGCAAGCATCCTTTATTCATGTAAACGATCCAGATTTCGATAAAGACTTTTTTAAAGAAGTGTTTGCAATTCACACCAGTACCTCGCCCAAGTATCAACTCATTGCCTCGCTTGATGTATGTCGTCAGCAGCTGGAAATGGAAGGCTACAAAATCCTTAATGAGCTATTGAGCAATGTTGCCGAACTCAAATCGCAAATGGCCAAGTTTAAGCGACTTAAAATACTTTCGCCTAGTGACTTTGCGAATATGTTTTCTCACTTTGAAAGTGACAACATTGGGCATGATCCGCTTAAAATCTTAATTGACGTATCGGCGCTTGATTATTCAAACCAAGAAATACATCGTTTCTTAATGGACGAAGTTGGTTTAGAAATCGAGAAGTTTACTCATAGCACTATTCTAGTACTGCTTACGCTAGGTGGAATGCGCTCTAAAATTGTAAGGCTATACAACGCGTTAAAACGTCTTGATGATGGCGCCGTTAACCTAAGCAAGCGCAAGAGCAAGAGTCCGTTACCGGCAGACATTCCGCCAATTCATTTAGACGACCTTCCGTCAAAAGCGTTTTTCAGCCCTAGGGAAGCCATTCCATGGCAAAACAGCGTTAGACGCACTGCAGCAGGTTTAATTACACCGTATCCGCCTGGTATTCCGCTTATTGTTCCTGGACAGAAAGTGGAACAAGCGCATATTGATTACCTTCAGGCACTGGCAAGCCAGAAGCTTACCGTCCAAGGTATTTACGACGGTGAAATTTATGTTGTCGCTGACCAACAGTAGGAAAAAAGCGAACCAAACCAGTTTGGACGGCGCTTTAGCTCTTAAGTGTTTTAAAACCCGTCCATCGAACAGTTTCTATTTGTTATTCCATTTTTTACCCTGTTTTTGGCTTCGAATGGAAGCCTAATAAAACAAGGAAATGTAAATGAAAGAGTTAAATACAAGTGAAATTGAAATGGTGTCCGGCGGCTTTGATGGTTGGGAGCAGCTAGGCGTTGGTATTGCTATGATTGGTTTGGGTATTGCCATTGTTGGCACAGCAGGGTTAGCAACAGTGCCCATTGCTCTTGCGGGCGCTGCAACGCTTGGTGAAATCGGAGTTGGTGTCGTTGGTATTGGTTTAGCAGGTGCAGGTGGATTTGCCGCTGGCACGTCATTAGCGTCAACGAGTGATGATACTCAAGAAGCAACAACATTAGACGAGTAATTCAATGTTTAAAGTACAAATTCAAGGTGGCGATATCACCTCAGTTGCATCGTTAAGAGTATTGCGTACTTTGTGGCCCCTTTCACTAAAAGCGGTAGAAGAGTTGGCTACAGCGTTGAAAAAGCAAAACGAGTTTGTGCTGGTGGAAGGTGTGACGGAAATATTTGCAACAGAACTTGCTCACGAGTTTAAAAGTGCAAATGTTGTATGTCAGATTTTACCAAGTGAAAAAGAAGAGGCCTGCTTATGTATTCCAATTGGTGAGCCACGCAAACGTTGGAACGCTTTAGGTGTCTTGGTATCTCGGTAATTAAAAAGGCGTTTACAAGTATATTTGAAACGCCTTTTTGATACTCTCCTTTATCCCGTATTTCTCCACTACAATCTTTTTCTCTCATTATTTGTTTCACTATTAAGCGTTGCCGCTTTGCGTTTTGGGTTTCATACCTTACACTTGCGCCGAAAGTTATAAAAAGGGCAGTGCAAATGAAACTAAGTGACGTGAAAAAGCTTCATCAAAAGAAATTTAGAACGCAGTTCGGATTCTATTTGGTGGAAGGAGAGCACTTAGTTTTAGAGTTAATTAATGTTGCTCAGCATGACAGCAGTACATTAGGTGATATAACCCTTTATGTGACAGCTAATTATGAGGCGTGGCTGAAAGAAAAACTTGATTCTTCAGTCTCTAATATGAAGGTGGAAACGGTATCGTCTCAACAAATGCAGCAACTCAGCGATACTAAGTCACCTCAAGGTATTATTGCTCGCGTTCCACTTCCTAACTCCGCGTTATATTCAGAGCGGTCACAAACCAGCATTTCAGCAAACAAATCCAGTGCCGAAAAGTACATTTATTTGTATGAAGTTCAAGACCCTGGCAACTTAGGCACCATACTAAGAACGCTAGCGTGGTTTGGGGATTTTACATTATTACTAAGCCCAAATAGCGTAGATCCATACAACTCGAAAGTTGTACGCTCAAGTATGGGGGCTATTTTCCATGTAAACATGGAATTAAACGTGGCGCTTGAAAGCCTAGGCGAGCGGTTCGAACGTTTCGCTTTCTTGGATATGAATGGTAGTAATATCACCTCTAACACCTTTGGTGATTATCAGTGTTATCTGTTTGGTAACGAAGCCCGTGGCGTGCCTGTTGACGCACTATCAAAGCTAAACGCAACGGCGTATACCATTGCGGGAAGCGGTAAGATTGACTCGTTAAACTTAGCCAGCGCTGTGAATATCTGCGCTTATGAATTAACCCGTTAAGCACACTCCCCTCAACTCGATTACGATAGGAAACAACCATGGCATTACAATGGTTCCCAGGGCATATGCACAAGGCCCTGAAAGAAATTAAAGAGTCGCTTAATCAAGTAGACATTCTTATTGAGGTGCTTGACGCACGTATTCCATATTCCAGTGAAAACCCTGAAATTGCAAAAATACGCGGCGATAAGCCCTGTATTAAAATTCTTAATAAGTATGATTTGGCAGACCCAGAAATTACTGCGCGCTGGCAGGAGAGCTTAGAGAAAGAGCGCGGCGTGAAGACGATTACGACCTCTAGCGATAACCCGGGCAACAGCAAGCAAATCATGCAGCTGGTTAAAAGCATTTGTTCGTATAAAGAAGGTCAGCCAAAAGCAATTAAAGCTATGATCACGGGTATACCTAACGTGGGTAAATCGACGCTAATTAATATTTTAGCCGGCAGAATCATTGCTAAAACAGGCAACGAGCCAGCTGTAACGAAAAGCCAGCAGCGCATAAATTTAGGCAGCGGTATTATCTTGTTTGATACGCCGGGAGTACTGTGGCCTAAGCTTGAAAACCCACATTCGATTTACCGATTAGCTTCATCAGGTGCTGTTAAAAACACCGCCATGGAATACGACGATGTCGGTTTTTTTGCGGCAGATTACCTCATTAAAGCGTATCCAGAGGTAATGAAGGAGCGCTATAAGCTGGACGAATTGCCAGATACTGAAATAGAGTTTCTGGAAGCTGCCGCCAAAACGCGCGGAGCAATTCAAGCGGGTGGTCGCGTAAATCTTCATAAAATATGCGAGATCCTGCTTAAAGAACTGCAGTCGGGTAAGTTGGGGCGAATAACGCTTGAGACTCCAGAAATGCTGGAAGTTGAAAAAGAAGAAATGGCACTTGAGGCGGCGAAGAAAGCTGAAGCGAAAGCCAAGCGTAAAGCAAAATTCAAAACAGGTTCGTTGACGCCAGATAAGAAAGATCGGAAAGAAAAACGAGAAGAGAAGCGTCAAGAACAAAGCCGTAGAATGAAGAAAAATAAATGATTACTTTTGATGCTTGCGCACTCGAAGGAAGAAGCGATAGGGTTTAATAAAATACCTAAGCATTAATCAGGAAACGACGTTGGACAATATTCAGTATTTTGATAAAGCGTTGTTTGAAACGCTTAAACAGTCGGCTGAGGAAAGTCCTCGCCGACGGGCTAATTTGAACGTACATAAATCTTATACCGACATGGTACAGCGTTTGTTTATTGCAATGATGCCTGACTCCTACGTGCGGCCTCATCGACATGTACAGTCTCATAAGTGGGAGTTCTTCATGGTGGTAGAGGGCGAGTTAGACATTCTGTTTTTCAGCGATGATGGCGACGTTGAAAACAGAGTAACGCTAACGGCTCGTGGAGAGACCAGCGGAATTGAGATTCCTCCCAATACCTGGCACGCAACGGTGTGTCATAGCCCAGTAGTTTTCATGGAAGTTAAACAGGGTCCTTACGAAGTCACCGATGATAAGGGCTTTGCAAGCTGGTCTCCTGAAGAAGGAAACGACCAGGTTCCCAATTTTCTAGCATCACTTAAGAAAGCGGCGGTGGGTGATAGCGTAGCCTTTTAAAGGCACTTCTTGTCTAATTACGCACTCATAGCATGCTTTAGGCACTTTCCTTTTTGGAAAGTCATTGCTATTGCTTATCTACATGGTATGGTTAAGGATAAGTGACAGAAGGCCGAGGCTGAATTTTTGAAAAGCACCGAAGCCTCAATATTTAGCTTAGTCGCGGCACAGGGTCGTATGTACAAGCACATTGTTAAAAGAGAATTATCATGCAAAACGTTTCAACTGGCTATTTTTATAATTTTAATTACTGATTGCACCTGACCGTCGGTGTTCAGGGGCAAGTATTGGCTTCTGGGCACTGCAGGTAGAACGTTTTGCAAAAGCCCAGAAGGTATCACCATCTGGGCTTTTTTAATGCCCGTAATTCTCGGTAAAAGACAATGAAAGAAATCACACTAGGTGACATCAGAAAGCAGCACAGAGTTAAACAGGAAGTAGTAGCAATGGCGTTATCGGTCACAGCTTCTGGTGTAAGTAAGTTGGAATCAAAACGTATTCAGGACGTTTCACTTCAACGTGCGGCTGCATATTTAGCTGCGGTTGGCGGGAACATGAAAATTGAAGTAACTATGCCTGATGGCGCTACTTTACAAGTTGGGTAGTAGGCCGTGTTAATTTCTTGCTGCATAAATGCACAGCAAGGAACGACAAATCCTAGTTTTAATACCAGTCCTCATAGATAATTACCCATTCAGTGAGACTTAAAATGTTCGTAATCGCGGCGTGTTACCGCAGGTATAAATATGGCAAGTCCAACCACTGCTGGGTTGGACTTGCCATGTTATTGATTACTTTTTAATACAAGTTCGCACTACGTATCCTAGTGATAGTATGCCGCGCTATTTTCTCTAAAGCGGCGTGACGTAGCAAAGGTGTGTAGCCATTCGTTAAAGGAAATACCTCGCGCACTCTGCTCATGATAAAATGGGCTAGGTGAGGATACTGGGAAGGCATTATCTTCACAAAAATCGTTTAGCACCATGTGGCAGGTGCCTTCACCAAGGTAAAATTGATAATTCCAAGTGAAAGCTGACAGCGCATGAAGTGACGCATTAGCCTGAAGCTGCCAGCCAAGTATGTAGCCTAAATCAGATTCTGTTACACCCCATGTCGTTGGGTCTAAATTACCTCTAGAGACCTGATCAGAGATTTTAGAAAACTGAATTTGAACAATGTCGGTTCCTGTTGAATATTGCGCAAAACGGTTCCAAGGGTACTGATAAGCTAATCGCAGCATCACCTGCTTATTGAGCGTTAGATGGTTAAAATTGCCAATCAGTGATTGGAAATTACGTGGTAGTGTATCTTCTATCCCCCATGGCCCTTGATAGTTTAGGACTGTTTGCGTAAAGCCTCGGGATATAACACCAAGCGACGCATCAGCGAAGAGGGCAACCTTTGTGCGACCAAACAGCGATTGGAAGTAGGGGAAGTTGAACGTTGCACCATAACCGCCCGCACTGCTTCCACTGAGTAGAACTTTGTTGGGTGATAAATCATCGTTGTTCAGTTTTTCTTTAATCCACTGCATAACAACTAGCGCGTTGTCGTGACCACGGTGCTTTAAAGTAACTTCGGCACCAGGTAGACCTGTAACGATACCAAGCTCGTCAACGTACTGCGTGTCTTTTGAGCCTAAGTGTAGGTCGCCAGTACAGTAGGGAATGAAAACTTTTGACCAAGTTTGAAAAGGGTTCTCTTGTGTATCTTCAAATATTCCGCCTGAAATAAATGGCGTATTTTCGATTACGGCTGATGGGTTATATGCGGCTCGCGACATCGGGTTGTCGTCAAACTCAAGCTGCATTGACGCTAAGCAAGTGGCACTGTCCCAGCAGGCGCCGCCACCATTGAAGTAGATAAGTAGGTTATCACTTTCTCCTTGTTCGAAATAAAACGAGAATGGGTTGGGTGCTAACCCCTCTGGTCCCGGTAAAGCGGGAAGAGAACATGATGGGTACACGGTTTTTTCACCGCCGCCAGGTACTGATACCACCACCTCATTTTCAGGAGTGATTTGCTCCCATTGTGCAAAGGCATTATGGGCACAGAAACTCAGTGCCATTACA
The DNA here is from genome assembly GCF_041414725.1 of Alteromonas sp. DY56-G5. Taxonomy (NCBI): domain Bacteria; kingdom Pseudomonadati; phylum Pseudomonadota; class Gammaproteobacteria; order Alteromonadales; family Alteromonadaceae; genus Alteromonas; species Alteromonas sp. DY56-G5. The sequence continues at coordinate 17,087 of NZ_JANHZQ010000019.1, forward strand.
GCAAAATAGCGAAAACGTTTAGCGTAAGAATGCATAAACAATTCCTTTTGACATAGATAAACATGGTTTGAATAGTAAGTTTGATTCGGCTGTTATGAGAAAATTGAACTTCCTGAAACTTTCTCAATCGATCTCATTAGCGCGTAACTACGACAATTCATAGCGAGCGCTATACATTCATGATCGTGAATTGCGCCACGAACTGTGGCTATAGCCTACGCACTAGGTTATAGCATTTATCCACTCTGTCTAGCGTTGATGTGGCGTTTTAAAGCATTGAATAAACATATTTTTACGACTAATCGCTTTAACTAAAATACTTCTGGGTTAAAATATAGCTAAATCGATTACAAGGAGTCTTACATGGCCGTTCACGAAATTACCCACCCGCTTATTGCGCACAAACTAGGGCTTATGCGATACGCTAAAATTAGCAGCAAAGACTTTCGCGAGCTTGCCTCTGAAGTAGGGAACCTTCTGACTTATGAAGCAACGCGAACACTGCCTACTGAAAGAGCGACGATTAAAAGTTGGTCGGGCGATGAGGTAGAAGTAAGACAAATTAAAGGCAAAAAAATTACTGTCGTTCCTATTCTTCGTGCAGGCCTAGGTATGCTTGAAGGGGTACTTGAACTAATTCCAAATGCGAAGATTAGCGTAGTGGGTCTGTACCGTGATGAAGATACGCTTCAGCCGGTCGCCTACTTTGATAAAGTGGTTAAAAACATTGATGAACGTACTGCACTAATTGTTGACCCGATGCTAGCCACTGGCGGTACGTTGATTGCAACAATCGACCTTTTGAAAAAGAAAGGCTGTCGAAAAATAATGGGACTATTCCTTGTTGCTGCGCCTGAAGGCATTAAAGCCGTTGTTGAAGCACACCCTGATGTTGATATCTTTACCGCCGCAATCGATGATAGATTGAATGAGAAAGGCTATATCCTACCGGGATTAGGAGATGCTGGAGACAAAATCTTTGGCACGCGCTAAGAGCGAAAATCTCTAAAAATTAAGCCATTGAGCAATTTGTTACACAACTCATCGAATTAGCGCTAAATTTCACGCGTTAAACGTTTAAGTTAATGATATAGTCAGAGGGTAGTCAGAGCGCACGCTTGCTACCCTTTTTTGTTTTTAAATCTGGGTAGTTAGTTTCGTGAAAAGAGCTAAAAATAATGAATAAAACAAAACTTACCCTAAAAGATGTTGCTGAACAGTTGGGCGTTTCAACGGCAACCATTTCAAATGCGTTTAACCGCCCGGACCAATTATCAAAAGCGAAGCGCGAAGAGATTTTAGCGCAGTGCAAAAAGATTGGTTACAGCGGCCCCAATAAAGCAGCACAGATCCTCAGAAAGGGCACATCAAATATTGTGGCTTTAGTATTAGCCGACAGCATTTCATATATGGTGAGTGACCCCGTCGCGAGTACTTTTATTAAAGGTGTTTCTTCTGCGCTTCAAGAAAATGGCAAGCATTTGTTACTGTACGCGGGCGACTCTGACAGCATTCTTGATGTTGTAGATTTTGTTGATGGTTTTATCTGTTACGGACAACCGCGCAACAGCAAATTGGTAGCGGAGTTGGCAGTGTCGCCAAAACCTGTGGTCACCGTTGACTTTGATATCGAAGACAAGCCATCTATTAATATTGATAACGAAGAGGCGGCCTATCGCGTTGCGTCTCATGCGTTAAATGAAGGTGACAATGTGGCAATCTTTGGGCTTCGCCTGATTGACTCGCCTTCTACATGTCGTATTTACGATAGTCCGTTGATTGACGTAGACAGCTCAATTGCTCACCGTCGACTTGATGGTTATTTAAGGGCCGCTGAAGAAAAGAACATCACGGTAAGCAATGAGCGTATTTGGCACCTTCCAGAAAGTGACAGACACTTTGCAAGACAGGCAGCCAAAGAAGTCCTGACCAGCTCTCCAAGACCTAATGTGGTTTTGTGTATGAGTGACATTATAGCCCTTGAGCTACTTCACTTAGCCTTGGATATGAATATTAAGGTACCGGAAGAGCTGAAAATTACAGGGTTTGATGGTATTGGGGAAGCCGAGCGTGCGCGCCCGCGTCTTACTACAGTTTGCCAATCCAGCAGTGGCAAAGGCGTAGAAGCAACAAAAGCACTGCTTAATCAAATAACAGCAAAGAGTACGCTGCCTTTTGAATTGCAAGTCGGCGAGACGGTATAGGCTGAGCCAAGAGGTTCAGCCCGCGTTAAATAAGGTAGATTGCTTATCAAAGTTTAACGAGCAGCGATTAAAAAATGCGGCAAGTTTCTTTTCTTCAAAAAGATCGCCGCTTTCCTTCAAAGAAGCGGGCTGATTGAGTGCCGGTGGCGGGAATACACCATAGCCAGACAACAAACAGTGCCACGACGTAGTGCTGAAATGTCGACCAATACCTTGGCGCTTTATTTCCTCAACAATATCCCCTTTTCTGTACCACACATCTAGTAAACTAAGCAGTGATTCGGACAGCTTCATGTTAGCTCTGTTGTCTCTCCAATAGTCACTGTCGTTGCGCCCGTTTAGCTTGTAATGACACACGATATAATCTCGGACGCGTTCAAAGCGCTCTGAAACTTCCTGATTAAACGCCTGTCTCTGTTGAGCACTATTTTCGTTGAAAGAATAGTTGTCCGCGAAAAGCTCGATGCTCGTTTGAACTAGGTGTAGTGCCGTTGCTTCTAAAGGTTCAATAAACCCTTGCGACAAGCCTAGTGCAAGACAATTCTTCTCCCAATGCCTTTCACATTGCCCTACACGCATAGATAAATGCTTTGCTTCAACGTCGGTATTTTCCATCCCCAATGCGCGTCGCAACTCACATTCTGCAGCGTCATTCTCTTGGTACTGCTGACTATACACATACCCGTTTCCCGTGCGGTTGCGAAGGGGTATCTGCCAACGCCAACCGTTCGACATGGCAACCGATTCGGTTTCAACCGGTAAATTAGCGCATGCTGGTGTAGGCAACACAACGGCCGAGTCATTGAATAGGTTGTCACTAAAGTCCCTAAACGGTACGCCTAGCGTCTTTTGTAAAATGAGCCCTGAAAAACCCGTGCAATCTATGAACAGGTCTCCATCAAGTTTTTGTCCGTCTTGACAAACGAGATGTGAAATGTCGCCAGATGGTGTGGTACGCACCGATTCAATATTACCAACAACGTGAGATACGCCTTTTGATTTAGCGCGCTCGCGTAAGAATCGTCCAAGTTTTAGAGAGTCAAAATGGTAGCCGTATTCTATATCGAATGGAAAATTATGTGAGGGAAGTGGAGCAAGGTTTTTCTTTGCCAAATATCCAGCCATAAGAAACTTATCAGGTCGAGTTTCAACATCGAGGCCCAGTCTTCTGGTTAAGGCGTTAACGTGAAATGCCCGTTCACTAAAAACATCTAACTGGCTAATAAAGGGGTGAGAGTAGCTGTGTGAATTATTGCCATTCCAGCCCGTGAACTTGATATTAACTTTATACGTTGCTTGGCACTCTTCCATCCAATCATACTCAGGAATATCAAGAGTTTGGAAGAAACGCTTGAGAGTAGGTGTCGAGCCTTCGCCTACGCCTATTGTGCCAATGTCTTCTGATTCTATGAGTGTGATGGTCACAGCTTGATTAGCCCAACGGTGAGCTAAAAGGTTGGCAGCCATCCAACCTGCTGTGCCGCCTCCAGCAATAACAATTCGGTGTGGTGTTGTCATTAAAGGCTCTGCAATAAAAGAAGGGTGAAATTAAACAGTATCAGAGTTGCGCATTACTGCCACACTTTACATGGCAGTAATGCAAGGCACGTATCCACTATCTAAAGATGCGTGCCATTATTTTCGTACGTTCAAAAGGGATGGTCCCTTTTAATAGAACGAATAGTTGAGGTTTAGCATATAAGAAGGACCAAATTCGCGGCGGAGCGTAACAATGCCCGCATCATCAATGGTTTCTTCTTTCTCATCAGTCAGGTTGACGCCTTGTAACGATACTCTTAGCCCTTCCAAGTACTCAATTCCGCTATCTGCAAAATCGTAGCTAATTTGAGCATCGACTTGGGTAACGGCGTTACGAGTTGCTGGCTCAATTTTGTTTGAACCTCCACGCTGATATGTGAGGAACTCAGAACGATCGGTTGCCGCAACCCTAATCTCAAAGCCGTTCATCTCATAGTACGCTGTAATGCTGTACGTATTGTCTGATTGGCCTGGAATGGCTGTTCCATCTTCAAGCTCCGCATCTAGGATTGTTGCAGAAGCGGCAATACCAAATCCATCCAGAGAGTCAGTGAGCATTCTTAAAGGAATATTGGCTGTTAGCTCAACCCCTTTCATTTCACCTTTTAGGCCATCTTCGAAGAATGAATAGAAGCCCTGGTCTGGCGGAGTTACTAAATCGCCCACTTCGTAAGGCGTGTCTTGCGGGCCGTAGTTACCCGCAACGTCTACGATTCTGTCATGGAATCCAGGAATGAAGTAGTTAGCACCGTCATTGGTCACGTCATTCGTGAAATCAATAAGCTGGTTACCGTCGCGGGTCCAATTGACCAAATCTTTATAGAAAAGCGCAATCGAGACATAACCTTCTTCCTCGAAGTAGTTTTCAAATGAAATGTCAAAGTTGTTGGCTTCTAACGGACGAAGGGTTGGGTTACCCGTAAATTTAGACCAAGGCGACCCGAACTCTCTCACCGCCGCCTCAGAATTCTCTGTAGCAATCAGCTCAATATTTTGATCAAACTTAACAAAGCCCGATGCTTTCATTTGGTCGATACGCGCTCGACTAATGGTTTTCGATGCCGCCAAGCGCAGGTAGCGATTCTCATTAAGTTCGACACTTACGTTCAGGCTAGGTAGGAAGTGAGAGTAATCGTCGCCATCGGTAATAACACAGTCCGCATCAACCACTTGGTTGCCATCGTCGTCACACACGGCAAAGTTCGGGCCTACAATACCAATGAAACCCGTTGAGCTTTGGTCCGTTTGTACATATTGTGCACCCACGTTACCTTTTACATTGAAACCTTGAACTTCAGTCTCAAAGTCTAGCTGGGCGTATAATGTAGTTACTTCTTCATCAATGGTGTAGGTATCACCTAAACGATCAGGCTCTAGAAGCCCTGCATCATTAAGCGTATATTCACCATCGTTGTAAGGGGCAAAGCCGTCGTAGGCTACAACGTAACCCATGCCAGCCCAGGTTAAGTCAGCTAAGCCGTTGTACAGATACTGCTCAGGGATCGCTTCAGAAAATGGATAAGATGATGCGGTTGCGAAGAAACCTTTGTTATCTTTTGCTTTGAATCGGTCGCTATAGTTTACGCCGGCCGTAAAAGTGTTGAAGATTCCCCAATCTACATAACCAACTGCCTCAAAACGTATTGTGGTCAGCTCTTCTTCAAAATCAGCAAAGTTCAGGAAGCCGTCTTGGGCGTTGAAATAGCTGTAAGGTTGACCATTTGCCTGTAGAACATCGGTGGTAAACTGATCGGCAATGTTAGCCATACCGCCCCCCCAAACTTGAGGACCCGCAAGCTGTAACATGGTGGGATCAGAGAATGCATCAAGGCCGCTACTGCCGGTAAAGTAAATACCATCAGTGCTCATTTCGAATTGACGTGAACCTAGTTGCCCTTCGCCGAGCGCACCAGAACGCGCTAAACCAGCGTATGATTCACCACGCAAGTCACGTTTGTTCGACTCACTGTCTGCCACGTCTAAAGTAAGAGACCACTCATCGGTTATGTCGTATTTGATATTTAAACCGAAGGTTTGAAGCTCGCCATCTTTTTGCGCGGGATCTGTACGCAGTACTGGATTCGCGTTAACTTGCGTGCCCGAGTTGTTAATGCCTGTACCGCTTACATTTGCCGCAGCGAAGGGTTCGATGAAACCGCGAATAACACCTGAGTCGGAATAATCAATATCTAGCGCATCAAAAACAATGTCTAGTCTATCGGTGGGACGCCATTGAAGAATGGCTGAAATCGTGTCGCGTTCTAGCACGCGGCTAATGGCCTGAGTGTCTAAACCAAACGGAAGCACCTGACCATCGTCATTCTCACCATATCCCCAAACACCGTATTTTCTCTCGTTTCTGGGGGACTCCGTTGATGCAATGGCAAGTGCGAGACCTACCGTGTCATCTGCAAACTTTTCTACAAAGGAAAGGGCAAAACGGTTGCCGCTATTGTCGAACTCTGGATTATCTGAATCGTTGCCACCAAGTTCGTAGACCCCAGTGACGGTAAGGGTTTCCTGGGCTGCTAGTGGGCGTACCGTTTGCAAGTCTACTGTACCGCCAATACCTTGGACAATAAGCGACGCGTCAGAGGTTTTGTAAATTGTGGCACCTGTCATGATTTCAGCAGGGTATAAGTCGTACTCTACGCCACGGTTATCGCCAATACCGATAAGCTCTCGTCCGTTCAGCGAGGTGCCGGTAAAGTCTTCTTTGAAGCCACGTACCGAAATACCAGACGTTCGTCCGCCTACGCGCTCACCTGATAGGCCTGGCAAGCGGGCAAGTGATTCTGCGATTGAAGAGTCTGGAAGCTTACCAATGTCTTCTGCGGAAATGGCCTCAACAATGGAGTCGTTGTCCATTTTCACCGCTTGGGCGCGCATCAAAGAGCCTCGAATCCCCGAAACTTGAATAATTTCTACTTGTTCGTCGTCTGGTGTGTCTTGTGCTACTACTGAACCGCTGTTAAGGGCGGCGGTAATTGAAATAGCGATTAACGCAGGTTTAAACGTACTGGTGTGCTTCATGAGTCATACCTTGCTGAGTGTGTTAAACAAAGGTTTTATTATTTACAACGTTTTAACAATAGTAGTTGTTTTACTCATACGCAAGTGTTTTCTTAATTGTTTAAGAAGAGTGTATTCAAATATAGGGCATAAACGGCTACTCGTGGCTAGCAAGAATGCTTAATGCTTTTTCTTGCTACCTCTAGATAGTACCGAGAAAGTTTGGATAACGCCGATTGAAATCTGGCAAAGAGCAGAAGGGGGAGTGGCAAATTTTTTAGAGAATGAGAAGCGGACAATAAATGCTATAGCCCGCAACAGATATGAGGTTCAATGACCGCTTATGTTAGTTAGGTTACTTGACGTTGGGGTTTAGTCCCAAACCAGTTCTTTAAAATGCTTGCGACACATTGATTCATAGGTGTCGTTGCCGCCAATTTGTACTTGATCACCATTTTTTACTGCATTGCCATTTTCGTCTAAACGCACCACGAAACTTGCTTTTTTACCGCAATGGCAAACGGTTTTTAGTTCAGATAGTTTATCTGCCCAAGCCAGCAAATAATGACTGCCTTCAAAGGTTTCACCTAAAAAGTCGGTACGCAGGCCGTAGGCTAGTACCGGCACATCAAGTTCATCAACTACGTCCACTAGCTGCTTTACTTGTGCCTTTGTTAAGAACTGTGCTTCGTCAATAAAAATGCAGTCGGGCTTTAACGCTTCGCAGTCTTTGCTTATTGAGGCAAACAAATCATCGCCTTTTGCGTATAGCTTGGCATCTGCTTGTAAGCCGATACGAGAAGTGACTTTCCCAACGCCGTACCGATCATCTAGCGCTGCGGTATAAATCACGGAATGCATACCGCGTTCACGGTAGTTATAAGCTGATTGGAGGAGTGATGTAGACTTCCCTGCGTTCATTGCAGAGTAATAAAAATAAAGTTGAGCCATGGTTATTAGTAGTTTTCGTTATACCAAGAAATAAGGTCGTTGGCGTTCATTGGTCTAGCGAAGTAAAAGCCTTGCAAATAGTCGGTTCCAAGCTGGGACAAGTGTTGCCTTTGCTGCTCAGTTTCGATGCCCTCTGCAATGGTTTTACAGCCAAACTCTTTAGCCATTAAAAGTGTTGCTCTTATTATGGTATCACTCTCTTCAGAGCTATTCTGTATAAAAGAGCGATCAATTTTAATAAAATTGAACGGCGCTGCTCTCGCTTTATTTCGCTGTGCAACGTTTCATTAAACACGCCAATAGAGCCTCTTTGCTTACGCTTTTGATCATACATAATCAGGTCGGCCTGTTGAATTAAATCAACAGCACTGTCGCCATGGACGGGGAACATAGCGATGGCGTTAGATGCATCGAGCTTTTCGTTTGAAGCTATGAGTAGTTTGTTTACTTTAACTGTTTCACTGCGCTCAATACGCATTAGTTCCATCAAACTATTATTCTTAGCTTTAAGGTGTAATGTACTGATGAAAAAGCGATGGTAGCGAAAAGCACTGGCGAAAATACCAAATCAAAAAACCAAGCCAAGCACACCTAGTATAAAAAATTTCCCGCTAGCATCAATTGTTGAAGGGAGTCGCTTTCAAAAAAATACAAGGCCAGAAAAGGCAAATATCGTCATCAAGAAGCCGACAAAGCTATTGCCAATTAGCATGTCGGTGGTGTCTCGTTCTATTTCAGTTTGTGATATTGATTCTTGAAACGTGATCAACCGGATAAGGCCTTAATCACATTCTGACTCAAAACTAATGCATTACTTCAAAAGAAAATTTAGTCGTACAGAATAGAGCCTAGCGTACAAACTTAAGTGCACTAAATGATTGTAGTATGGGCTAAATATAGATAAAACTTTAGTATATAAAAGTTAAATAAGGCGCTGCACAAGAGTAAAAACTTTTCACAGGATGTTTACAATGTTGTTCATTTGTTATAAATTCTTAATCGATTAAGTTTGGATCGTATTGCCGCCTCCCTACGTTAAAGGGGCAGAGGCTACCTTGGGTTTAACAAATTCAACACATTGCCGGAGAAAAAATGAACAAAAATCACACACTCAACGCTTTGACCCTAGCGATTTGCGCCGCTTTTTCGGGCTCGGTTATCGCACAGGAATCATCAACAGCTGATGCTGACGCAAAGTCGAAAGAAAAATTCGAACAGATTGTGGTTACCGCTGCACCGGGTGGTGCAACGATGCAAGAAGCTAGTGTTTCTGTAAGTGCATTCGATGAAGACGATATTCTTAAACTAGCTCCCCGTTCTACCGCTGAGGTATTTCGCGCGTTACCCGGTATTCGTGCCGAGTCTTCAGGCGGTGGCGGTAACGCAAATATTACTATTCGCGGTATTCCACTTGCGACGGGTGGTTCTAAATTCTTACAAATCCATGAAGACGGTTTACCTGTTTTAGAATATGGTGATATTAACTTTGGCAATGCCGATAACTTTTTACGCTACGACTGGTCAGTAGCGAATGTGGAAGCAGTACGCGGTGGTTCAGCGTCAACATTCGCAAGTAACTCGCCAGGCGGTGTTATTAACTTGATCAGTAACACGGGCGAAGTAGGTGGCGGTGCCATTGGAACGTCATTTGGCGTCGATTACGAAGAGTTTCGTTTAGATTTTCGCTATGGCGGTGAAATTAGCGACGACCTTTACTACCACATTGCTGGCTTTGCCCGTGGTGGAGAGGGTCCGCGAGAAACGGGATACAATGGCGACCAAGGCGGTCAGGTTAAGTTCAATATCACTAAGATGCTAGATAACGGTCACATCCGTTTCTTCTATAAAAATCTTGATGACAAAGTATCAACATACCTACCTTCTCCGGTATTGGTGAAAGGCGATGGTGAATATGGCCCAGTACCTGGTTACGATGCTAGCTCACAGGCATTAAACTCAGCTTACAACACAAACATTTCTACTTTTGACAGCTATGGTAATCCAGAGAATCGCGACGTTCGCGATGGCATCGAATCAAAAGTAAGCTCATTTGGCGTTGAAGTTGACCTCGAAGTGGCTGAAAACTTGTTCTTATTAAACAAGTTCCGTATTTCAGATATCTCAGGTGGTTTTATTGCTCCATTTACTGATGGATTCCCAGCGGGCCCTGGCGATGTATCGAATTTCGCTTCTGCACTTTGTGCCGGCGCTACTGACGGTGACGGAAATGCGCTGAATTGCGACAGCACAAGTGTTGTGCTCGCGAACGGACCTGGCGCTGGTGAAATGTACACAGGACAAGCATTTACAAACCTTCAGTTCGACACTCGAATCAACGATTTGGGTAACATGATCAACGATTTCAGCTTGCGTAAAGAATTTGATAACGGTATCGACCTCACAGTAGGTTATTACTACTCAAACCAGGACATCGCCACAAGTTGGTCAAGCTGGCAGACATTTATTCAGACCCTAGACGGTGACAATTCGCAGCTTCTGACAATTACAGATGGCGATGGTGTCGAACTCGTGTCAAACGGTTTACTGTCGCCAAGCTTCCTTTCGTATGAGTGGGACTTAAACTATGTAACAAAAGCGCCGTACATGAACGTTGGTTTTGAGTTGTCAGATAACATTCTTATTGATGCATCGGTACGTCATGACACGACCGAAGCTTCAGGTGAACTCATCAGCTCATGCTGCGGCGGAAATGCTGACTTCGACCTAAACGGTAACGGAACTATTGAGCAAATTGAAGATGCTTCAGCAATCAACAGCGGCTTCATTAGCGGTGGTGTTATCAACTTAAATCGCGCCGGTGCGTCTTCTCAAATTGTTGATTACAGTGCGAATAATACGTCTTATTCAATCGGTGGTTCGTACCTGCTAAGCGCCAGTCAGACATTCTTTGCTCGTTACTCAAAAGGTGGCCGTGCTATAGCCGATCGTTTATTGCAGATAGGCGGTACATTGAATACAGACGGCAGCTTAACAAGTACAACATCGGGTTATGATACAACGAAGCAATTCGAGGTAGGTTACAAATACGGTACGAGAGACCTGATGGTTAACGCAACCTTGTTTGATACTGTTACTGAAGATACGCAAGCAGAAGTAACAAGTGGTCTAACTTTCATGCGTGAATACGAAGCAACTGGTCTTGAGCTAGAAGGTCGTTGGAATGCAACTGACAATTTTGTGATGTCAGGTAACTTAACATGGACAGATGCTGAAATCAGTAAAGATGTTAATGACCAATCGCTCGTAGGAAATACGCCTCGACGTCAAGCTGATTTGATCTGGACTATTACACCTGAGTATGTCACTGACAATTGGTCAGTTGGTGCTTCGCTGCAAGGTTCGACAGAGTACTACGTACAAGATAATAATGACCTGAAACAAGAAGGCTATAACCTTGTAAACTTATTCGCTACGTATTGGGTTAATGACCAGTTTTCAGTGTCGTTAAACATGAACAATGCTACAGACGAATTTGTAGTAACTGAAGTAGAAGGAACACCTTTTGGAGAGATTTCAACAGGTGATTATGTCCGCGGAAGACCGCTAAATGGTCGTACTACGGTACTGTCGCTTAAATATATGTTCGACTAACGAGCAAATATCTAGTGCGAAGGTACTAGTTATTGTTCAATAAACGCCCGCAATTGATGCGGGCGTTTTTTATTTATTCACTCTCCGCGGTTTTGAGTAATTGAAGCTGCTTGGTGATTGCTGCAGAAAGTTGGTCAATTAAATGGCTATGTTTCTTATGAATAACGTGTACCAATTCGTGTTCCACTAGAGGTATATACTCAATTCCAGATTGTTCGAAAATGGCTCCTTCAGAATAGTCACTCGGTAAAATAGCGTAGTCAAATCGCCCGTTGAGCAATAAATTTATGACGTGGTGAAAGTCATCAAATTCAAAGATGTTGGCATTTAACTCGCCAGGTTTGGCGTGCGTATTGAAGAAAAATCGGGTAGTGACGGCTATTGCCTTATCTGGTTGTTGAATTATGCTTTTATTGCACTCAGCTCCCCGTATACACAATAGAAATGAGGTACCATGAGACAGTGCTGGAGGAACAATTACAATGTTATTGTCAGGCTGAGACACTACGTCATAGCGAGTAATATCTGCATCTGTCATTCCTTCATTCAAAAGCCGTAAGCCTCTTTCCCCACCCACTTTTTCGAATGTAACCTCAATGCCGATATCTTGATACGCACGTGCTATTAGGGGTTTATAGAAGCTACTTACTCGAGGATGAGTTAATTCTCCAATGACGAAGTTAGTATCATCGTGCTGGGCACTGGCGTTTGAATTGAATAGCAGCGACGAGAAAAAGAGAATAAAAAATATTGAAACGGTTTGAATGCCAATAAAGCGCATCGTTTTCACTTTACAAATCCTTGTTTAAGAAAACCACGATAAGCTAAGGGTAGAGTACGAACGAAACAATAGAAAGGGAATTTAACGGGCAAATAAAAAGCCCCATCTCAAGGATGGGGCTTTGTTAATCAAGTTACTGCGATTATGACAGTTTACGCAGCGTTTTGACCGCCGTCGATTGCTTTAAGCGTTTGAGACGCTGGAACAAGTTCCATATCGAACGTGTATTCGTCTACACGAACTGCTAGCTTGCGCTTTTCGTTATAGTCGTGAAGCTTAGCGGCTTCATCAGCCGTTACTACGCCTTTCTCTTGAAGCTTGTTGAGTGCATGTTCAAAAGAAATGAACGGCACTACAGGCTCTTTGCGAAGTGCTTTTTGCACTTTGCCAAGAAGGTGCGCTACCGCGTGCTTCGCTTTAAACGCTTGCTCGTTAATGTCGTTGCCGTCTCCCGGCGTAACGCGAACAAGGTGAGTAAGCTGCTCTTTCACGCTGTTATCTTGCATAGATGCAATAGAAAGCTCACGCACTAGGTCGTCGCTAATACCTGCAACACTGTTGGTGTAGGTGTTTGTAAGAAGACGCATTAGACCACGTGTCGCCGTATTCGGGAAATTGTTGATAAAGTTAACAATTGCCTGATCAGCTTGTTGTAAAGACCACTGCATAGCGTATTCGAAATACGGTAGCGCAAGTTTTCTGTCTTCAATGCGCTGCTCGTAGAAACGAATCGCTGCCATCGCACCGTATAGGTAGCTCATCACGTCACCTAGACGTGCTGATAAAAGCTCAGCTTTCTTAAGGTCACCGCCTAATACTGCAAGTGACAAGTCAGCAAGTGGAGCTAGTTTTGCAGAAATGCTGTTTACACGCTTCTCATACTTGCGAACTTCAGGTAATGCAGACTCGCTCTCGCGTAGGAAAGGAAGGTAGCCTTTACCTAGGCTGCGGAAAGCATTTTTAACGCTGAAGCCAACAGTCTTACGAAGTACTTTGTTGAAATCTGCATCCGCTGAACTTTCGTTGCTGTGGATTAGGTCAACCATGTCTTTCAAGTACGGGTGACAACGCATTGCACCTTGACCGAAGATCATTAGGTTTCGTGTAAGAATGTTTGCACCTTCTACCGTAATCGCGATAGGAAGCGCAGCATAGCCGCCCGCTAACGTATTCTGAGGACCGCGTTGAATCGCTTTACCTGCCTGGATGTCCATAGCAGAGTTCATCACATCACGACCTAGTTCAGTCATGTGATACTTAGCAATAGCGGTGACTACTGATGGCTTCACGCCTAGGCCTAGACCTTCAGTTGTAAGAACACGCATAGCCTCAAGTAAGAAAGTCTTACCCGCGATGTCTGCCATTTTCTCTTGAATACCTTCAAAACGACCAATTGGAAGACCGAATTGCTCACGTACGAAAGAATATTCAACCGTGCCTTTAAATGCAGATTGTGCAGTCGCTACGCCCATTGCTGGAAGTGAAATACCACGACCTGCACCTAGACAGCTAACTAGCATCTGCCAGCCACGACCAATGTTCTTTTGACCACCAATGATGAAGTCCATAGGGATGAACACATCTTGACCACGAGTAGTCCCGTTGTAGAAGCGTACACCCATTGGGTCGTGACGGTTACCAAGTTCAACACCTGGATGAGACTTAGGTAGAAGGGCACAGGTAATGCCAAGCTCTAGTTTGTCGCCAAGTAGTTGGTCTGGATCGAACACTTTAAATGCAAGACCAAGTACTGTAGCAATTGGTGCAAGTGTAATGTAGCGCTTGTCCCAGCTTACACGTAAACCAAGCACTTCTTCGCCGTTGAATTCGCCTTTAGTCACGATAGCCGCGTCAGGAATAGCACCTGCGTCAGAACCTGCTTCAGGGCTGGTTAGCGCAAAGCACGGAATATCGCGACCGTCTGCTAGACGAGGTAGCCAGTAATCTTGCTGCTCGGTCGTACCGTAGTGCATAAGTAGCTCGCCTGGACCTAATGAGTTAGGAACCATTACGGTTACCGCAATTGCACCGCTTTTCGCTGCGATAGTGGCAACGATTGTAGAGTTTGCATACGGGCTGAACTCAAGACCACCAAATTTCTTTGGAATGATCATAGAGAAGAAGCGGTTCTTACCTAGGAAGTCTAAAACGTCCTGAGGAATGTGCTTGCCGTTGCCTAGTTCAAAATCATCGATCATGTTCAGCAACTCGGTTACTGGACCGTCCATGAATGCTTGTTCTTCTGCACTCAGTTTTGCCTGAGGGATATCGCGTAGCGCCTGCATGTCAGGCTTACCCTGATAAATAGAAGATTCAATCCACACGTCGCCTGCATCTAAGGCTTCTTGCTCTGTGATTGAAATTGGGGGTAATACTTTCTTTAAGCTAGTTCTGATACTCATAATAACTCATCCGCTCATCTGACCAGTTGTTTAGGTTTATACTACACCTAATTTAAAAAAGATCAAATTTTGTAAAAATTATCAAATAATCATGTGGTTATATAAACTATCCGCGTCTTTTTTATACGAAAGTGTGATGCAAGGGATTAACATTGCTGATATTTAATGGTCAAAAAACACTCTGGTTGTTGTGTCACCTTGATGTAGAACCACTATACCTGCGGTAACACGCCGCGATCACGAACATTTTACCTCTCGCTGTGTGGGTAATTATCTATGCAGACTGGTATAAACCCCGCTTTTTCGTGCAGCTTTAAGTTAACTGTATTCATCTAAACTCTGTTTGTTCGTTTTAATCAGAGGCATTGTCTTTTATAGTGAGCGCTCTTTAACATGGAGAAGTAATTAAAATGCGCCGTCTTTCATCATTTTTCGCTAAGTTCCTTATTGGAAGTGCAGCTATAACAAGCTTGGGTTTTTCTGGACTAGCATCAGCCAACGGATATGCAGTGGCAAATATTGGCTTTGGCAACGTAGATACTGAAATAGATAATGAGTCTGATATTAGCTATTCAGCTGCTTTAGGCTATCAATTTCACCGTCAGTGGTATGTAGAAGGTGGCTATATCTCTTTTATTGATACAGATAACGACGAACAATCAATCTCATCTAAAGGCCCTTATTTGGCGTTACTAGGTAAAGCGAGTAGCCAGAAAGGTGAGCTGTATTATAAATTAGGCGTGGCAAGCGTTGACATCGAGCACGCGTCGATAGATAGCTCTACCTGTGGCCCAGAAGCCGCTGTGTGTGGATACGATGACACAATTATCGCAGGATTAGCTGGGCTAGGCTTCGATTACTACTTAGGCTTACAGTCGATGGTACGCGTGGAATACACCTACTTTGGTGGCAAAGATGATTTTTCTGCGCATATTGTAAATTTAGGTTTTCGCTACAACTTTTAGGTTGTAGTTATTAACTCGCATAGTCGTTTTAAATATAGGCCCTAGATAAATCCAAAAATCGTTTGATTGTGTAAAAATAGATAAATTCTCAACAATGGATTTACAATGAAAAACGAATTAGACAGCAAGTTCTTACTTCAGGTTTTCGACAAGATCCGCCAGCATGGCGCGAAAGAAGATGAACAGTATAAGCTTAATGGGATCACTGCGTTTACAGATCACGATGGCTATACGCTTTACATTGAAGACGTTAATGTGAAGCTGCAGTTCGGCTTTCACAATCAATACCATTTTGACTATGACTCAAAAGAACAATATGAATCGTTTGAGAAAAAGTTGAAGCAAATCGATAAAGAATATTAGTGACCTGATTTCAGTTTGTATTGATAACAAGCAATATGTTTCTTAAGCAGAGAAAGCAAGTATGGGCTCTCTCTGCTTAAGCGCTTCTATTTATCGCAAGGGCACTGTGGGCTGTCTGTCTCAATTAGCCCCACCAAAAACCTTCTGCTACAATGCCGCCACTTCGTTTCAAAGGATACAGACATTGGCGGCGGCAATTAAAGCTCCTAAATTTAAACTAGCATTTTTAGGCCCTAAGTTTTGGCCTGTATGGTTAGGTGTTTTCGTTCTTTATACGATTACATGGTTGCCTTTACCCGTGATACGCGCTATCGGTGGCGGTACCGGTAAACTTATCGCATTAATTGTTCCTAAACGGGCAAAAGTCGCAAAGCGTAACTTGACGCTCTGGAACCCTACACTTTCCGCCAGTGAAGTAGAGGCGCTTTACAAAGAAAATGTGCGGCGTACAGGCATGGCACTATTTGAAACTGCTATGGGATGGTGGTGGCCTAGCTGGCGCGTAAAACGAGCTATTGAGATTGAAGGCACTGAGCATGTTGAAGCGGCCCTTGCAAATGGCAAAGGTGTCTTTGGTATGGCACTTCACAATATGAATCTGGAATTTGCCTGTAGAGGTATTGGCTTCTTCCGTCCAAGCATCGCGTTTTATCGCAAACACAACAACCCTCTCGTTGATTACCTTCAGTATCATGGGCGAAACCGCTCGAACAAATACATGATTGATAAGCGTAACGCAAAAGCTTTACTTGCTGCTCTTGACGATAAAGAACTTTGTTTGTATTTGCCCGACCAGGATTATGGCCCGAAACAAAGTATCTTTGTGCCATTTGGTGGGGTGAAAGATACCGCGACAACTACAGCAACGCTGATGTTTATTCGACGTAGTCACTCTGAGCCAATGATCATCACGTCGCAATACACCAAACGCGGTTACAAAATTAAAATCTATCCACCGCTTTCTCAGTTAGGCGATATGGAAGACGCTGAAGCACTAACATTACTGAATCAACATGTAGACGCTGCGGTTAAAGAACAGCCAGAAAGCTATTTGTGGATGCACAAGCGATTTAAAACCAGACCGGAAGGTAACCCTGAATCGCTGTATAAATCACTATAGCTGAGTATGAATAAACACCTAGCGATGAAAATTAGATAAATAGAATAATAGGCTTTCCGTTCGAAGGTAGACTAAAATAGAAGAATTATGCTTAAGTTCATACACATAGCATAAGCTGATTTTCGATTAAAAGTGGCTACACATTGGTAAGGTATGGGACAGACAAGTTATTCAAGTTCATCGTTTTGGGCAAAGCAAATTGGCATAGCAGCAGTGCTCGTGATCATTGCTGGCGTACTCATTTACATGCTTCAAACACAGGACCAAGAGCCTGTTCCGCAAGTGCAAGCGGAAGAAAAGTCTGTATCACGTGGGTTAAGTGAGTTCTATCGAGACTTCCGTATGTCTGCTACTGACCCAGCAGAAGATGAGCAGGGAGATTTTGTTCTGGATATTGCGGGCGTTGATCCTAATTTAGACAACAAGCTTGCACAAATGTCTAGCCAAACCCGTCCGGTTGAAAAGAATTGGACCGGCGAACATAAATACCGTACGTTCCAGGAAGGGAACACACTGCGCGAAGCTATTTCGCAATACGCTCAAGCTGAAGGCATGCAGGTGATATGGAACCTGGAGCAAGACTTTGTTATTAAGCACCAGTTTCAATTGGACAACACGGTTGCAGGATCGCTTGCTAAAATTGCCAGTGCCATAGACAGCAGTTTTGAAGGGCAAGTAAAAGCATATTTATGTGCAGAGCAACGCTCGCTGGTGGTGACTGCCCAAGAAACAGAATTTCTCACCACCAACTGTCGTTTGGTTAGAGGTTAAGCTTCATCGCCTAGCCGCTACACGTGCCAAATAGTGCATTCCAGTGAATGGTTACTTGTTCTCGTATGGCATCTAGTTCTTCGCTCTGATCTGCGTACTTGGTATCAGCTAACGTTAAATGGTGGTATTGCTCTCGCAGCTTTAAATACGCCTTTTGCAGTTTGTGCGCAGTGGCGACATCAATAATGTTGCTCTTAGCTGCGGCGTCAAAAATGCGAAGATTGTCAGGATATTCTGTCATGGCAGCCTGTGACTTTGCATTAGCGAGTACAAGATATTGAGCCATGAACTCAATATCGGTAATACCACCTACACACTGCTTTAAGTCTACCTTGTCGTTCTCCTTTGAAAGCAAGTGCTCCCGCATTTTTAAACGCATTTTGCACACATCGTCAGCCAACGTTTTAGCGTTTCTAGAGCGAGTTAGTATGGAACTTCTTACCTGCGTGAAGTCATTCAAAAGGCGAGGGGCTCCGCAAATTGCTCTTGCACGAACGAGCGCTTGATGTTCCCAAGTCCATGCTTCTTCGGTCTGGTATTTCTCGAAACCATCGATATGGCAGCATAACAATCCCGCATTTCCAGAAGGGCGTAGACGCAAGTCGGTTTCGTATAATTGTCCAAACAACGTCTTCGTATTGAGAAGATGCATGATGCGCTGCGCCAACTTAATGTAAAACTGTTGCGCTTCAATAGACTTCTTGCCGTCTGTACTTATGCCGCGAGGAGCATTATGCAAAAACACTAAATCTAAGTCTGAGCCGTAACCTAATTCATACCCGCCTAGTTTTCCATAGCCGATAACGGCAAATCCTTTGTCAGTTCCCTCTAGGTGTGCTGGAACGCCATAGCGCTGTTGCATTTGCATCCAGGCAGCATCTACTACGTTCTCCAATATCACTTCAGCTAGTACCGTAAGCTTATCGCTCACGTTGTTTATAGGTAGTGATTCACTGATGTCGCTGGCGGCTATGCGAAGCTGTTGGCAAAGTTTGAACTGCCTCCACCCATCCATAAGCATTTCAACATCGTCTTGTTCAATACGAAGCATGATTTCACGCAGTTCCAGCTGATATTCCTGCTTGCTGGTATGGATATCGGTATTTTGCTGACCGAGGTATAACGGCGTGAGTAATTCGTCTAATAGTAACGGGAAGCGCTTAATTTCTTGAGCAATCCAGTCGCTTCGTTCACATAGCCTTACTAACTGTTTTAGTACATCCGGATTTTCAAGTAACAAGTCAAGGTAAGTGGTTCGGCCAGTAATCGCTTCTATAACACCAAGTAAACGGTCGAGTACGTGTGGGATGTAGTTTGGATGTTGGTTGATGAGCACAAACAAAATTTCGGGAAGCAACTTATTTAACGTG
Organism: Alteromonas sp. DY56-G5; assembly: GCF_041414725.1. Classification (NCBI taxonomy): domain Bacteria; kingdom Pseudomonadati; phylum Pseudomonadota; class Gammaproteobacteria; order Alteromonadales; family Alteromonadaceae; genus Alteromonas; species Alteromonas sp. DY56-G5. Next base: position 36,177 of record NZ_JANHZQ010000019.1, read on the forward strand.
TCTTCACCTTTTTGGCCTATGCGATAATTGCGTTGCTTATCCTTGAAGGCGACAAGAATAGAATATATGCCTTTAATATCGCTAGCAGACAGGTATTCGCCAAAGGTTTCAGTAAACTCACCCTCTTGCAATGAAAGACGCCACGCATCTTGGCAGGCAGTAAAAAGCTGGTCTTCTTCTGAGTGCGTATCATGAGACTCTTCTACTAACTCGTTGAAATGGGCATGAATACGCGCCATTACAGTATCTAAATGCACTAAAAATTCACTGTAAGAATCAAAACCCATGACTTCAGTAAGCGCAGCTTGTTGCCAAGCTAACTCAGGAAGAGTTTGGGTTTGGCGATCTTGAGCTTGTTGAAGCGTGTGCTCTACTTTTCTTAGGAATAAATAGTCACTTTTTAGCTGTTGCGTTACATCGCGTTCGACTATATCGAGTTCAGTTAATGCGTCTAACGTGCGAAGTAATGACTTACTTTGTAATGCTGGCTCTCGTCCTCCGTGAATCAACTGAAAACTTTGGGCAAAAAACTCCACTTCACGAATGCCACCTGCGCCGAGTTTTATATTGTTACTCAGTCTGCGTCTGCGTATTTCTGTGGCGATCAGCTTTTTCATGTTACGAAGGGCATCTAATGTGGTGAAGTCTAAGTAACGACGGAACGTAAACGGGTGCAAAATGCTCTTTAACCATTTCACATCTTGCGAATTATTATCGTTAATCACCCGCGCTTTTACCATGGCAAAGCGCTCCCAGTGTCGACCTTGGTCTTGATAATAATCTTCAAGTGCCGCGAAATGCATCACAAGGGGGCCAGAATCGCCGAAGGGGCGTAAACGCATGTCGACGCGGTAGACTTGACCGTCATTAGTCACTTTGTTCAATGCTTGGATAAGTTTTTGTGCTAGTTTGGTAAAAAACTGCTGATGCTCTACGCTTTTTCGACCGCCTTGGGTTTCGCCTTTTTCCGGGTACGTAAAAATTAAATCGATATCAGAAGAAAAGTTGAGTTCCTTTCCTCCTAATTTGCCCATACCCAAGATATACATGTGCATGTCTTGGTTATGGCTTTGTGGTTTTCCATAGCGCGCTGCTAAATGTTGATAAAGCCAGTGGTACGCACCGTTAATAAGTACATCAGCTAATGCTGAAACCTGCATAAGTGATATTTCGATGGGTTGCTTGTTCAAAACGTCTAGGAAAGTAATCCGCGCCATCTCTTTATTTCTAAATTTCCTCAACACTTGCAGTAAGTCATCTTCGCTGGCGACGTTGTGCAATTCATTTTCTAGGTTTGCGAGATAGTCAGATGACATGGTATTGCCAAGAGATTGAAGCGTTTCACTTTTCTCAAGGGGTTGATAAGGCTCAACGATGCGAGAAACAAATGAAGGGTTTTGAATCAATGTCTCAGCCAAGAAAGAGGAGCGCGTGAAGGAGAGCATTAGTGTTTCACAATGAGCCTCAATTACGGCTCTGTCACTTCCGCTAATTGCTGGCGCTGTTAACAACTGCTGCCAAAATTTTTCGGCAAGTTCTACGTTTGTCATGCTATTTTCGTTGTCTGTTGGCATAATGCTCGCGTCTTATGAGATATCACTCGTGTTTTACGGTTGAATACTCACAATTGCCATTGCAAGTACTCAAAACAAGGTCTGCTAAGTGCGCTAACGTGCAGCTCTGCATTCAATGTGGTTAAGTGCCTGCTAACCCAGGGTGTGATCTACAGGTCATTTAGCCCTAACTAAAATAAATCTGAACAAGTTCGATGTCATCGTTGTACAAGTTTGTATTAGATGAACGCTATTCAATTAGCCATCACTGATTTTTCGAAACTACATCAAAAACTAATCAGAAGAACTTTGTGTGTTCAAGGAGCAAAGATAACGTGGAAGCCTTAGTAAAACTAGTACCTCTAACGCAAGAACTGCTGATATATCTCGCTATGGATGTCGCAATTGCGTTAGTACTGCTAATGATTATGAAGTGGCTGACAGGCGCATTTAGGAAATACTCGGTAACAGAAGAACTGGGTGTTAAAGATAATTTCGCATTTGGGATAAGCATTGCGGGAGGCATGCTGTCGTTGTGCATAGTATTGAGCTCGGTTGTTGGTCGTCATATTGGCGTGGGTTATAAAGAAGCGGCGATTGGAATGGTAACTTTCGGCATTGTGGGCATTATATTGGTGAAGTTCGGACGCTTCGCTCACGATAAATTAGTACTTAATAAAGTTGATACGCACGCGATGATTGCCGAAAGGAGTGTGAGTGTGGCGCTGGTTGATGCGGCTAGTTTGGTGGCAAGCGCAATTGTTTTACGCAATATTATGGTGTGGGTTGATGGCAGCGACATGAACGCAATCATTGCTATTGTGACCGGCTTTACCGTAGTTCTGACCATGTTGCTTGTTATGACGCGTATTTTAGAGTTTAGATATGCAAGAGATAATCAAAACGACTCATTTCAAGGAGCGCTAGAGAAGGGGCAGTTAGCACTCGCTATCGAGCACACTGGTAATTTACTTGGAACTGCTATGATTGTGTCGGCAGCGAAGAATTTACTCATTTATAACCCATCAGGCTACGTGAGCAATATAACAGGTTGGCTGGTTGTTAGTGTTGGCCTAGCAATCGCACTTCATATTTTGGTACTAGCGAGCAAAAAAATTATTTTATTTGGCATGAATTTCCGGCAGGAAGTCGATCAACAGCATAACGTTGGTGTAGCTGCACTTGGGTTTACACTTAGCATAGGAAACGCCATGATCATTAATGGTGTTTTAGGCGGGTAGGGGAATACTCTTTTCTGGATAACGAACCTAACGCAACCCAATGTCTTAATCTTCAAATTGGGTTTTCATACACATTAGCTCATTGAGTTGCCCTTTACGAATAATCCCGTTTTTTTGAGGGCGGCTCATTCTCTTTACCTCATATTCAAGCTTTGATGCATGTGACTTGTCAGTCATTTCGAATATGGCTTTAAAGGTCAGTGGTGCCTTACCTTTTAAGGCCTTGGCGCCCCCTTTTAACTCTCCTCGGTGTTGCGCTATGCGGCGCTTGGGGTTAGTGGTAATTCCTGTGTAGAGTTGGCCAAGCTTATTTTCAACTAAGTAGAGATACCACGTAGCTTTTGTTCTTCCCTGGTGGGTATTGCCTTCGTTGGCTGATATACTTTGTGCCAATGTAATTCAATGTATAGAAATTTCTCGTAGCTTTATCTTAGCAGAATTAACTAGTGCTTGTTGACCTTTGCTGTACAACATAGATCAACCAGCCCTTAAGACTGGGCGTGAATATATTACTTCGATAATCGCGCGATGTTGGTTACCATATATACGAGAATAAGCGCGCTGTTTCGAATTCACGTGTTCGCACTCATGTTTTCGAACGCACATTTTTAATGGAAAAACGGTAAATTGCATGTACGAAAGTTATTATGGACTTAACTCGAAACCGTTTCAGTTAACCCCAGATCCAGAATTTTTCTTCGCAAGTAAATGGCACAAACGCGCCATGTCTTATCTACAGTATGGACTTTCTCAAGCTGAAGGGTTCATTGTTATTACCGGCGGAATTGGAACCGGGAAAACTACCGTAGCAAACAGCTTGCTTGAAGAAATTGAAGACGACATTGCGGCAGCTCAAATAGTTACGCCAAAGCTGTCGCCAGATGAACTGGTAAAAATGGTCGCGTCTAAATTTGATATCCCCACGGAAGGTCGCTCAAAAGCCGATATTTTAAAAGCGCTTGAAATTTTCTTATACGATCTAAACAAAGCGGGTCGCCGCGCCTTACTATTGGTTGATGAAGCGCAAAACCTTCCGTTAGAGACCATTGAAGAATTAAGAATGCTGAGTAACTTTCAGCTGAACGGCAAACCGTTGATTCAAAGCTTTTTGCTGGGGCAAGAAGAACTGCAGCCTATTTTACGCGCACCGAATATGGAGCAATTTAGGCAACGTATTGTGGCGTCTTGCCATCTCGTTCCGCTTTCATTGGAAGAGTGCAAAGAATACATTGAGTACCGATTGCACCATGCGGGATGGAACGGCTCACAGTTATTCAGTGAAGAGGCGTTTGAACGAATTCACATGTTCTCTCGCGGTATCCCTCGTAAAATTAATACCCTAATGGACAGGGTAATGCTCTATGGCTTTTTAGAGGAACTAGAGAACTTTGACGCGGACGCGGTAAATGAAGTAATTGAAGAAGTGAAAGCCGAAATGTTTGAGCCTGACAAAACGGGCGCAGAAGTGACGGAGCATATGGGCTTTGCTGACCACCCTGAAAGCCAAACTATCATGACACCTAAAGGCAATGTTATTCGCGACACCAAATACTACTTGGATATGTTAGCTGAATTAGTTGATGCTTTAGATGACGCCATTTCACAAAAAGTGAAAATGACGCAATACGTCGATAAACTTATGAAAAAGAAGTTCAAAACGTATGTTCGACTTAAGAGTGATGATAAGAAAGAGTGATACTTTCTTTGTAGCCACCATCATTTGATAAACAAAAAAAACGCCTTTTTACTAACGTAAAATCGGGCGCTTTTTTTTAGTTTAGTTGACTAGTACTGCCTACAAACTACAACCGGTAGATTGAAAAATTCAGTGAATTAGTCATAGGTGTAGGTAATAGATGCGCTTAAGCGTCGGTCGGTATAGTTGTTACCAAACTGAGATATGCCTGTATTCAAATCTCCCTCTTGCTTGAGGTACCTAGCATCAATACTTGCTTTTAACCGGCGACCGAACTTTCTTTCTAAACCAATGGATGCATTCCAGTTGTCGCTTTCGCCTCTAAATACGTCTTCTGCACCCTGACCTGTGATATTGGCGTAGTTAATACTGCTAGTTATGTTGGTATAGCTACCAATTTTATAGGCTACGTTTGTACCGAAAGAGTAGGTGCGTCTTAGTCTATCTTCGTCTAAGTAATCATCTTCGGCATATCGCCAAGAAAAAGCGAGGGTAATTCTAGAAAAGTCATAACCTGCTTGAAAATTTGCACTTTTTCGCAGAATGATGTTGTCATCAAACTCTAGATTTTGTGAAGTAAGCTGCACCAATTGCTCTCCCGCGGAGGGTGTATAACTTAAGCTATTGGGCTGAAAACAGTCAGCAATGGATGTCGATGAAGCTGGGCAAACAAATACGCCTAAGTTCTCTGGATCAGCTAACAAGCGAGAGGTGTTAGTAACGTCTTCCGAATAGCTGAACGAGGTTCGTAAGTATTTGGAATTGTAGCTAATATTTGCCGATGCCGATTCACCATAGAAACGACGCCCGTAAGTAGCAGCAATCCGTGTGCGAGTGCTCAGTGCCCATTGCATATCAACACCTACGAATGTTTCACCATCGTCTTCCCCTAGATCGGAATCACTCTTATTGGCCGTTAACGATATATAGCGATTCTCAGCTTGACGGTAAGTTAACCCCACCCCATAAGAATTAAACTCCCTAACCAAACTGTTCGTGTCATCTCTGTCTGAAATTTGGTTAGCTTCGTGCCTTGCAGTCAAACGAATGGCCCAGTCGCCATAAATTCGAGTATCTATATAACCGTCACCAGTTCTCGATTCAAAGTCACCATTGTTTGCTTGACCTCGCTCAGTATTCTGATAAGTGCCCGTAACTGACCAAATGAAATACTCGGCTTCATCACCGTTTATTAACTTGCCGCTCAGTTGATAACTATCATTATCGAGAGCATTGCTGTTAGTCAAAGACCGTTCTGAAGCTGTATCTGAGTAGGAGGCTGTGCCTTGTCCTCTTACCCAGTCGCCTTGGTCAAGTGTCAGCGTTGATGAGAGTCTGTTGGAGCGTGTTTTTGCCAAGCTGTCAGAATTAGCAATAAAATCTGTTACCAGAAAATTTGAAGCATTAGTATTCTGATAGCTTAATGCCCCAGCGGCTTGAAAAGATAATAAATTTTCAAGAGGTTCCCACTGAGCAGAATAGCTGTACTCTGCATAATCTTGGCGCTGGCTAGCATCGTCGTTATCGCGTTCCAGATGGGTGTATGTACCGGACCATAACCCTTGAAATGTTCTTGTTTGATAAGTAGCGTTTACTTTAGGCGCCACAGTTACTGTAGTAAGTGAACGGTTTCCATTTTCCTCAGTATCGACACTTTGGTAGATGGTTTCGGCTGTGGCAACAGCATTCACGTCAAGTTTTGCAAAAGCAGGTAGACTTGTTGCGACGGCTGCAGCAACAAGTGTCGGCTTTATTATTCTTCTTTTAGGCATTGTATTGCGCCTATTCGCTGCGCTCTGAGTAATAATACCCATAATATCCGCTTCCATCGGTGTCGTTATGTACAGACTTGTTCACTACAAATCCTATGGCCATCTCTGGGTTCAATCGCTCCACAGACATTTTAATATCGCCTATCTTCGCTTTGCCCTCTTCTACGACAACAACCGCTTGGCCAGCGAAATTAGCGAGAATAGCACTCTCGTTTATACCAATGAGAGGAGGCGTATCAAAAATAACTATTCGATCTGGGTATCTATTTGCAAATTCATTAACAGTGTCATGCATTTTCTGGCTTGCTAGCAGTTCGGTAGACAAATGGTGCGATTTTCCAGCAGGAATAATTTTCAGCTTATCGATGTTGGTTGGGTACAGCACATCTGAAATATCGTCAACGTCCCCGGTCAAGTATTCCATTAGCCCTTTACGACGCTCTAACCCTAAAGTGTTTAATACATTAGGCTTAAGTACATCGGCGTCCACAAGAAGTACGGTTTTATCCTGCTCCGATGCGATACTCATCGCCAGGTTGGTTGCAGTGAATGTCTTCCCTTCAGAAGGGCGACTACTGGTAACCATAATAATGTTCGGGTTGTGAAGGGTTTTCGCTAGTGAACCAAAAGCATTTGCTAAAAGCTTACGCTTTATTTCTCGGTACTCTTCATTAATTTGTTTTCTCTCACCGTTAAGCGAAATATGTCCGTTCTTATCAAGTCGCACGAAATCAATAACAAACTCGTCAAGTGGAGTTTTTTTATTGATAAATTCCTTTTCTTCAGCAATTACGGTTTCAACAGGAAGCTCTGCGGGTGCAGGTTTGTCAATTGATACCTTCGACTCTTCAGGCGCGTTTGAATGACTAGCGTCTTCAATTTTTTCTGTAGACGAAGTCTTATGACTTGCTGCTTTCGCCTCTTTTTGTTTTTGAAGTGCCTTCTCAATTGTATTTTTCATTAAAGAAGCCCTCCAAACAAATCTATATTCATAATTTCAGCGGCGACCAAGGCGCCGTACATTGCCAAAATAGTACCACTGGAAAGCAGAAACACTAAAAGACGGTTTCTGTTTGTTTTATTTATTTGCTCAATGTTCAAGTGGGTTACAGTACCCCATATAGGATAATCTGACACATTGAGTAACTGCTTAGGCCTAATCAAAATAGGATTAAGTTGGCTTATAAGAAATGCGATGCCAATTCCTGTACCGAAACCCAAAATTAACACTGCAGTGTAAAAAATTAGCCTGTTGGGGCCTGAAGGGCGCTTGGGAAGAAGCGGGGGCTCTATAATTCTGAATTGAAGGTCTTCTGCTGACACATCAGCTCTTCGAGATAAGTCTGCTGATTCTTTTCGTGACAAAAGTTCTTCATATTTTCGTTTTGTAACATCGTAATCTCTATTCAATGCAGAGGATTCTGCTTCAATCTGAGGAATCAGGTCTACTTTACTTTCGAGTTCTGCAATTTTTCTTTGCAAATCACTATCTTTAACACGAAGGGATGCAATTTGGCTCTCTAGACGGCTGGCTTCGAGCTTAATCTCTCGGTTCAGTTCCGTTAAAGGTTGAGTATTATTACTTTCATCAGCGTTTAGGAAGGCATCTATCTCTTTTTGCCTAGACTTCTCAAGACTTTCTAATAAAGCTCGTGATTCAACGACGTCAGGGTGAAGATCTGTAAATCGAAGAGATAGTCTATCTAGTTCTTCCTCTAGCGCTTTTATTCTTTCGTCATATCGTGTCTGTAAAACTGAGTCATTCTGATTGGTAACACTAAAACTGTCAGCTCGTTTTACATTACCGATTTGATTTTTAAGTGAATCAACTTGTTGCTGAGTTTGCCTTATCTGCAATCGAGTAGCTTCAAGTTCATTATTTAAAGTCTGTAGGTTTGAATAATATGTCCCGGCTAGCGGGAGAATATCATTATATTGTCTCTTAAAATTAGCCAGACGCTGTTCCGATTCTGAAAGTCTCGATTCATACTCCGCAATTTGTTCATCTAAAAACCTACCAGCGGTGTCTGTATCCTTCCTGTTATTACCCAGTGCGCCTTCGACAAATAAGTCTAGCGTTTCTTGAACCACACGTTGAGCTGTGTTGGGAGATTGGTTGGAATACGTTATATTGTAAATATTATCTCTACCAGTTTTATTCAGCTGTATGCTATTGGATAGCCTGTTGACCAAGTCATCAAACTCATCTTCATTTTGCGTCGTTATATCAAGGTCACTTTCTCGAGCAATTTTCTCTACATTACTTCTACTGAGTAATGTTTTGGCCATCATTTGAATCTCTTGGTCAGGATTAGTCTGAATTGCTAATCCTTTCAGTAATGGCTGTAAAACCGAGCGAGTATCTACGAACACTTGGGCTTTTGAAGAGTAGACATCGGGAAGGCTGGCAACATATAAAAAGCCAATAGGGCAGATAAGCCATGAAAAAATAATCACGTAACGCTTTTTAATCCAAACCCCTTTAATGTAATCAAGAATTTGGATTAGCGTTTGTTGTAAGTCCTGCATTTTATTATTTGTTCCGTTTACTGCTTTACAACTAGAACCAAGCTTCTGGAATAATTACAATATCACCAGGTAGCATATCGACATTTTTTGAGATATCACCATCTCTAATCAAATCGTCAATGTTTATTTCGAACGTTTTTTGTTTTCCGGCGATTACTCGAACCAGTTTCGCGTTATTTCCGTCTGCAAATTCCGTTAAACCACCTACGGCTATCATTAAATCCAGTAACGTCATGTGCTCGGAGTAACTTACAGCACTTGGATTTGTAGCTTCACCAATCACGCGAACCTGTTCACTCAAAGGACCAGTGAAATTGTTCACACTTACCGTCACTCTCGGGTTGTTTATGTAGGTAGAAAGCTGTTCTTCTATTTCCCTTGCAAGCATTGTTGGCGTTCTACCAGCCACATCAATATCTTCCACTAGAGAAGTGGTCACCTTTCCGTCCGGTCGAACAATAAAATTGCCAGAAACCTCTGGGTTTCTCCAAACAAAAATAGTTAGGGAATCACCTGGGCCAATTAAATATTGGTAATCATTAACATTGGTAGTTAGTGAAGGTCGGGTAGTTGCTTCGGGCAGAGTGCCAGTGTTACTGCAACCATTAAGACCGATAAGTAAAAGTGGAGCACAGCACGTTATTAGTTTTTTAAAGCGGAACATAAGAGATCATCCTACACTCATTATGGTTAATTTATGGCTTTTGCCGTTTACCCTACGGTAAATGTCACTATAATGCCAATAACAATTGTAGTCTATTGGAATAAATCCCTTTATGATGGGAAAAACGCCGCAGTTTTAGGGGGCCAGGGGTGGCAGTAAACAAGCGCAATCAAAATAAACGCTCAAATATACTAGTAATAACAGAAGCGTTGCTCATTGCTTACATGGGTTATATTTCTCACTTTATCCTTACGCAAATTGGAATGTCGCCAAATGTGGCGGTGGAAAAACTGATAATCAACGTAGGAATGCTTACAGTTTCAATATTGTTGTGTTCGTTATCCGTTGGGTTGTATGAAGCGAAGTTAAGAGAAACTTTTCGGGGTATCATCCGTCGCATATTCGTAAGCGTGGGACTGAGTTATTTTTTAGTCGAAGTGCTAAGTCGAGCATTTTTTGATGACTTGGTTATGGATTCTTATTTCCTGCCGGCATCGGTTTGTTCAATTATTATAACCTTAGTTGTTTTCAGGTATTTCACAAACCGTCTTGGCTTGTTAGGCCTAGGGAAAGTGCGCATATTAGTCCTTGGGGCAGGGGAAAGAGCTTCAATTATTGAAAAGCGTATGCGCAGAGATGTGGATAGAATTGGGTTTGAGCTTGTAGGGTTCATCCCAATTCCAGGAGACAATCGCGAAGACGGAATTCGAAAAGAGAAGATTATTCATCTTAAGGTAGACGAGAGTTTTCAACAGTTCATTGCAGATAATGAAATAGAAGAAATAGTCATCGCTTGCGACCAACGTCGTGGAACGCTTCCTGTAGAAGTGCTTTTTGACTGCAGGCTTAGAGGGATTGAAGTTACCGAGCTTTTAGATTTCATGGAGCGAGAAACAGGGCAAATAGTGGTAAACCTGATGTACCCAAGTTGGGTCATTTATTCCAATGGATTTCAGAGCCAGAATTATTTGCGAGACGCGCTAGATTACACCCTCAACGCGTTCCTAGCGTTCATCATATTCCTCTTTGTTTGGCCAATTATGCTGATTACCGCATTCATTATTTATTGCGATGATGGCAGACGTACAGGTGTGTCCGTTTTCTATAAGCAAGAGCGAGTGGGGTTAAACGGAAAGCTTTTCAAAATAATTAAATTCAGAAGTATGCGACCTGATGCAGAAAAAGATGGCGCTAAATGGGCAAGCAAGAATGATGATCGCGTTACTCGTATTGGCCACTTTATTAGAAAGTACCGCGTAGACGAATTACCACAGCTTTTAAATGTGTTTAAAGGTGAAATGGCATTTATCGGACCTCGTCCAGAGAGACCTCAGTTTGTAGAGCAGCTTGTACGCGAAGTGCCCTATTACAATCAGCGTCATAACGTTAAACCAGGTTTAGCTGGCTGGGCACAGCTCAATTACCCTTATGGCGCCAGCGTAGAAGACTCTATGGAAAAGCTTAAGTTCGATCTTTATTATGTAAAACACCAAAGTTTGCTGTTAGATATTTTGATACTTATCCGTACGGTTGAAATTGTACTGTTTGGCAAAGGGCGATAATCATGAAGCTAGATAATCGACTCAATGCCATGACAGTAGATGTGGAAGACTACTTTCAAGTTTCTGCTTTTGAAGGCGTAGTAAACAAAAGCGATTGGGATTCGATCGGCTTGAGAGTGGGAGATAATACCCATCGCCTTCTAGATTTGTTTGCTCAAAATAACGTTAAATCGACATTTTTTACGTTAGGCTGGGTGGCGAAGCGCTGCCCAGATGTTATCAAACGGATAGTAAGTGAAGGTCATGAGCTGGCGAGCCACGGACTAGCGCATCAACGCGCTACAACGATGACCGAGCAAGAGCTTTTCAATGATATTAAGCAAAGCAAAGAGATTCTTGAAGATATAGGCGGTGTGGCGTTAAAAGGCTATAGAGCTCCGAGTTTTTCAATTAACGATTCGAACACGTGGGCGTACAATATCCTAAAGGAGCTCGGCTTTGTTTATTCTTCTAGTACTTATCCAATCAACCACGATCTCTATGGTGTACCAGATTGGCCGCGCTTTAAATACAAACGTGAGAATGGTCTGATAGAGATTCCAATACCAACAGTTCGTAAGAAAGGAACAAATATTGGGATTGGTGGTGGCGGTTATTTTCGTCTTTATCCTTATTGGTTATCCAAACGCCGTATTACTGAGTTCATGCAATCTGAAAGTGCGCCATACAGTTTCTATTTTCACCCTTGGGAGATAGATGCAGATCAACCAAAATTTAATTCTGCACCATGGAAGTCTAAAGCTCGTCACTACATCAACTTGTCAAGAATGGAAGGCAAAGTAGAAAAGCTGCTTAAAGACTTTAACTGGGTAACAATGCAGCAAGCCTACGAGATAAAATAAACGAACTGCGTTTTAAAAAAGAGCAAGGATAAACTCATGAGTAACAGTGAAGCTCTCGATGCCAGCATTGACGGAAGGGATATGTCTTTCAAAGTGAATAAAACGTTTTATTTTAGCTGCCTTGTACTACTGTCTTTGTGGGTTGTTTTTTGTTGGAAAGGCCTCTCCACTGTTATTCAAATTTGGTACGTGAATGAAATCTTCAACCATGGCTTTTTTATTGTACCTGGAGCTTTCTACCTTATTTATTTAAAGCGACGAGTACTTTTTGCACAGCCAATAAAGCCAGCTCCATTAGCATTTATATTCATAATTCCTACACTTTTCCTTTATGTGATCGGTATTGTTGGCGATGTTCAACTTTTTTTACATGCAGCTACCTTTGCATTGTTACCTTTACTCATGTGGCTGATGCTAGGGACTCAGGCGGCGAGAACAATTCTATTCCCACTTATTTTTATGTTGTTTAGTGTACCTGTAGGAGAGCAACTCGTACCTTATCTTCAAGAAATTGCTGCAGATGGAGCCGTAGCGCTATTACGCTTAACAGGTGTTCCACTATTTCGAAGCGGTTTATATATAGAAATTCCTCAAGGCCGGTTCCTAGTAGCGGAAGCATGCTCTGGCGTAAGCTTTTTTATCGCTAGCTTTGTAATAGGTAGCTTATACGCTTACTTGAACTTGGTGACTAAAACACGAAGAGCTTTATTTGTAGCGACCTCTTTAATCTTTCCTATATTAGCGAATATTGTTCGAGTTTATGGCATTATTTTAATAGCTTACTGGACTGATATGGAGCATGCAGCAGGAGCTGACCATCTTATATACGGTTGGTTTTTCTTTGCTTTTGTAATCGTGTGCCTCTTAGGCATAGGTGAACTTATGAGAGAGGAAAAAACACAATTAGAAGGTCTACCTCCTATGAATGAGAGAGTGCGAGTCTCTCTATTCGTTGTTAGTACATGTTGTGCACTAATAATTGTTTTCTTTGGCCTGTACAGCCTTATACAAGTGCAAAACAAAGATAGTGAACATGTCATGGTCAATTTATCAGCATTGTCGGATGACTCTTGTAATCAGTTTGGTAAGTTTGCAGTATTAAACAATCCTACATTTGAGAAACAAGTAGCATTAAAGCATAGCAATTGTAATTCAAGTATCTTAGTTGCTTATTTCAATGAAGAGAATAGTGAGCTTGCGAGCTACTTGAATCGTGACTTCGATCCTTCAAAGTATTCGTTAGAAAAATCATTTAGTCTTCCTTTAAAGCAATACAGTGTTTCTGTATCGAATGTTGTGAGCCCTTCTGGAGAAAAGCTGACAATCTACAAATGGTATGTAGTTGATTCGAGAGTTTATTCAACTCAGGAAAGATTAAAGCTTCAACAAATTATAAACAAATTGCTTTTCAGGCCACATAGGGGAGAAATTTGGTTGTTTGCAACGGCAAACTCAGACAGTTTTGCTGCGAAAAAACTCCCTAGCCTCATAGAGTACTCGGTTAATCGTAAACTTACAAAACAGGGGAGTTCGGAGCTTGTATCATGGGAGTAGACAGCCTTTCAACACTGATTCATTTCTTTGTAATGATGATGATAATAGTTTTTTATATGAAGCTTGAAAAAAGTAGTACTACAAAGACAAGTAAAAACGAAAATAAAGAAAAAAAATAATAAGAGACTAGTTGATGGTTACAGATATTTTCATGAGCTTAATTTTATTAGCTCTGATGTTTTATTCTTTTACTCGGCCGCATGTAGCTGCATGCATGGCGGTGTGGATAAACCTTGTTAAGCCTCAGAATACTTCTTTTGCCTTCTTGGCTGGGCAGCCACTTTCTTTAATTACTACGGCATTATTCTTTTTAGTTTTAATTTTTAATTTTAATAAGCTTCGTGTTCCTAAAAGCAAATTTTATCACTTTTCGATGATAGGTTTTATGTTTTGGATAACAGTAGCGTCATTTTTAGGTGAATTTCAAAACCTCGTTTGGCTTAAGTATGACTTTGTTATAAAAACACTTATCTTTTCGTACTTTATCCCTTTTACTCTTACCAAAAGGGAACACGTAGAAATGTTCATCTGGGTGTGCGTAGCATCTTTCGGTTTGTTCATTTCTATGGCTGGACTTAAAACCCTTTTAGGAGGTGGCGGGTATGGTGTATCGCTAATAGGTATTGGAGGCTTTATGTATTCAGAGGGGTCTACTCTCGCGACGCTGGCGGTTTGTTTGCTTCCGTTGATCTTCTGCCTCCGAGCCTCGTCGCAAATCGCTAAAAATTGGAAAACATTTAAGTGGTTGTCACTAGCTTTTTCGGCACTTGCATTGCTTACTGTTGTGGGTACACAAGCTAGGACTGGATTAGTTGCGCTCGCGGCATTCATAGGCTTACTGATGAAGAAACATAAGGTCAACCTAAAAGTAATTGTAGCTATATGCGTTATACCCGTGGTGATTTATGCTGTTGCTCCTCAGTCATGGTTTGCCCGAATGTCCTCCATTGGGGATTCCACCACGTCAGAAAAGTCCGCGATAGGTAGGTTAGTTGTATGGCGTTGGACAATAGACTACGCGTTAGAAAGGCCCTTTTTTGGCGGGGGGTTTTATAGTTACAATGCTAATGCTGGTGTTCTGCACCAATACCAAAGGGGTCAAGAGATTACAATCAGCCAGCGAAGCGGTAAAGCATTTCATAATATCTTTTTTGAAGTATTAGGGGAAACAGGCTTTGGGGGGTTGTTTTTCTTCTCTAGTATCATTTTGCACACACTTAGGTCAAACAAAAAAACTCGTTCAATAAAAGGCACAGAGTCAAAGGACATTAGTAGTGCTCTGAGCCAATCAATTTTAATTTATTGTGTTGGTGGCTTTTTTGTAGGAATAGCATTTTATCCTTGGATATATTACATCTATGGCGTGTCCATAGCATTGAATGGCATTGAAGAAGACAATGAGTAGAGGTCATGTTAACTTTATGTTTTTCCTTGTTATATTTGTGAAGGTGGTTTAGTGGGCACTATTAAAGGTTCAATAAATATTCCTCAAAGATATAGAGTCGCTATTGATGCGCGGTTTGTTCTTCGCCCCTTGCGAGGAATGCCGCAGTACGTTTATATGCTATGTCAATTATTACCTACAGTGATGCCAGAAGTTCACTTCTTCTTTTTCATAAACAAACAATTTGAATACAACGATGATAAAGATAATTATGAAAAAAGACTGAGTAAAATAAGCAACTTCTCGAATGTATCTGTCGTAAACATTAATGCTGAAACGGAAATGCTTTGGGAGCAGTGGTTGTTACCCAAGAAACTAAAAAAATATAAAATCAACCTTCTTCACATGCCAGGTAATAGGGTTTGTTTACTGTCTCGCGTTAAACAAATAACCACAACCCATGATTTAATGGAGTGGCACTCACTCAAAATACTTCGGTATTATAAAAACCGCAGTTTGAAAGAGAATTTTTATTTCTTTAGACAAAAAGCTTATTTGTGGACTGTATATCGACTTGGTCTCTCATTTTCAGACCATGTTTTAACAATATCGCAATATTCAAAGCGTGATATAACGCAGAGCTTTCCAAAATTAAAGAATAAGAGCTCGTACGTTTATCATGGTATCCCCAGGGGGTTTAAGCCTCCAATAGACAACACATCTAAACAAGGCGTTCTCATGCTTGGCGGCGACAGTCATCAGAAGAACCCAGAGAACATGTTAAAAGCATGGGCGCAGTTACCTAAAGAGTTGCAGAGAGCACATCCCCTCACTATTTTAGGGTTTGTTGGAGGGGAAGACTCTATCATTTCCAAAACCATTCGAGCATTGGGAATTGAAAATGACATTATTATAAAAGGCTGGGTTACCGAAGATGAGCTTATTCAAGCAATGCAAACCTCAAAAGTGTTTATTTTTGCATCGCGCGAAGAAGGCTTTGGGTTTCCTCTTGTGCAATCAATGGCTTCTGGAACACCAGTAGTAACTTCTGAAGCTGACGTGCTTATAGAAATTGGGCAAGATGCGATTTGTAGCGCAAAAGCTGAAGACTTTCTTGCGTTGAGTAGTGCTGTAGGCAGCCTCCTTACAGACGAACAGCTCTACAATGAAAAAGTAAAAAAAGGCCTAACGATTTCATCCAAGTTTACTTGGGAGCATACCGCCGAACATATTGCCTCTACATATTTGACATTATTGAAATGAAAATAAAAAAAGGAATGTATTTCTTGATATCCAAGTTGGTGGAACCTTTGCGATGGCGTTTTGAACTGTATTTTGCTGAAAAATTTGATCTTTATGGCTCACTTTCATTCTACTTAAAGCAAAAGTTTACGAGGAAAAAATACTTAAAAACCGCTCCTGTCGTTTACATTTATGCAAACAAAAGAAACGTTGGGGACTATATTTCCCATCTTGGTTTAAAAGAAATAGTGGGTAAAGACGGCCCCGACCTCTTTTGTTCTCCTGTATGGTTAAAAGAGTTTAAAGCGCACATTGACTACTTAAAACAGCATAACCCAAATGTGCTGCTGGTAATTGGCGGAGGAGGGCTTTTACAGCCAGTCTTTGAACCTTTTTGGCACGTTGTACTACAAAGTGGCTTGCGTTTCACCGCGCATGGTATTGGCATTAATAAGATGTCTGGAAGAGGGGAAATGAAAGGTGATTTATTTCCTAAAATCGCGAAAGGCGCCGACCATTTAGGCGTGAGAGATGAATACACCTTCAACTTTTTAGATCAATTTGCACCAAATAAACTAGTTCTTACCGCTTGCCCCTCAATAAACTATCTGGTTCCACGTTACTGGCAATCACAAGCACGTTCTTCAAACGTTCTTTTGCATCTAATCCATCCGTCAGATGTAAGGTTGGCAGGCGCTGACCTAGATACAATATCAAAAAATCTGATGGCTGTAGCTGAAGCTTTGGGGTTGGAATATCAAGAGCATACTAATATGGATTCTTCTCATGTTCGAATGTTGAAAAAGGTAAGTAATGCTCGCGTTATTGTGAGTAGTCGTCTGCACGGCTGTATAATGGGTTTCGGTATGGGAATTCCTTTCTTGCCGTTACTGTGCGATGACAAAATGAAGGCATTCTTGACATCACACACGGAAGTTGACGGGGTTGATGTTAAGCAAGCAGAAGACGCATCTGTTTTGAAGCATAGAGTTGAGTCGCTTCTAGCTGAATGTAGCAGCAACCGAAGTAAGCTTGATGTGAAGCTTGCTGAAAATGCAGAAGCGGGTAGTTACATAAATAGCCTAGCGTCAAAAATCGCCAAAGATTAATCATAAATGCAATAAAGCGGCAAGCCATGGTGTTAATGCAAAAAATAGTTTTTGGAATTGCGCGCATTGAACAAAATAAGGGATAGGTATGAATGTTACCTTTAGTGGCTTCTACGGTATGAAAAATACGGGCGACGATTGCTTTTGCAAAGTCGCAGAGTGGGGAGCGCAGCATTACTGGGGCGCTGATACCAGTTATTTCTTTTCTAAAAAAATTCCTAAGCTATCCAACAATGCAAAGCCGATTATGAAAACATTGCCATATCGTCTGCAGTTCATTAACGAGTTATTGTTAGATAGGCATTTTAAGAAAAATAAGAATCTTGTGTATTCTGGTGGTTCCATCTTCCACGGCAAAGACTGGTGGGAAATGGAATATGCCAATAAAAACTTTGAAAAGTATGATTTAAAGATTGGGGCTATTGGGGTTTCTGTAGGTCCCTTTGATTCGGTGGCACACGAAAAGAAAGTTATCGAGTTTATGAAACGCATGTCTTTTCTTTGTGTTAGAGACCTTAAGTCTTATGAATTGGTGCAGAGTTACAATTTAGACTTACCTTGCACACATGCCTTCGATCTTGCTGGGCTGTTGCCAAAGGTTGACAAGTTAGATTTAAAAGCAAAGCAGGAGAGCACTAAATCGACCATCGGGTTAGCACTGTGTTCGTTCAGTGGAAAAACAGGAAAAGTGCGTCACGAAAATAGCGAACGACTGCAAATTCTGGCGTCCGCAATTAATACGTTGAATGCTAAAAGGGGCGGTGATGTTACGCTTAGACTCTTTGTGTTCAACGGCCATGAATTGCACGGTGACATGGCTGCAACGCAGGAATTTGTTCGACTTCTTGACCCGACTGTGAGCGTTGAGCTGTTCGACTATGTCACCGACCCTATGAGTATGTGGCATCAGATTGGCGACTGTGACGCATTTTTAAGCTTTAGACTACATGGCGCAATTTACGCGTTTATGGCTCACGTTCCTTTTTTATTAGCCGAAGTGCATGAAAAAGCCAGCAACTTTCTTAAAGATATTGATTGGCCAGAGAAATTTCGGGTAGGGGATTTTGAAGTGTCGCCTGATAGTTTGGTTAGTATTGTTGAAAAAATGCTGGAAGGGCACGACTTTTCGCAAAGTATAAAGCGTTGCGAGAATGACGCTGAAAAAAACTTCACGCATGCCGTGTTTGACTGAATATTTCACTGACTCAAGGAATGTTGATAAATGAAAGCTGTTGTGCGTTCTACATCAAGGCTTCTTGATGTGTGCTTTGTGTGGAACACAGTCGATAAGGATTTAAAAGTTTGAACTTAGCGAGAAAAGTGGCCAGCAGTACGTCGCTGATCCTTATTGTTCGATTATTCCAACGCGGCATCGGTATTATTAGCCTGCTGATTCTTGCGCGTTTATTAACGCCCCAAGATTTTGGCGTAGTTGCAATAGCTACAATGCTTGTCTTTCTTTTCGATACATTGTCTGAGGGAGGCACTCAGCAATATATTATTCAGAAGAAGACCCTGGATGATAGCGATATTGTAACGGCATGGACGATTTCAATATTGTCTAAACTCGCGCTGTTTGTTGCGCTGCTTGCACTTACGCCTGTACTGGCCAACTTTTTGAACGCACCAGAAGCTGAATCTGCGATACGCGCTATGGCACTTGTGTTACCAATTTCTGCCTTTGCTAGCCCCCAACTCTTTATGCATAGAAGAGATTTGGAATACGGCATCATTTCTAAAATACTCTTGATTGAGAGAGTTGTGAGTTTCTTAGTTACAGTGGTACTGGCTTTCATTTTAGAGAACTATTGGGCCATGATAATAGGCGTGCTGGCAGCATACACCAGCAAAACACTGCTCTCTCATTGTTATGCGCCTTATCCTTTGAAGTTTTCATTGAGCCGCATAAAGGAGCAAATGAGTTTTTCATTGTGGATGCTCATTCGTTCAATTTTGGGGTACGTGCGCGCCGAGTTCGACGTGATTTTCATTAGTAAAATGTACGGTGCAGATCAGCTTGGTGGTTTTAGCTTAATGAGAAACCTTTCATTCTTACCAAGTAGAGAAATAATCGCTCCTGTATCTAATGTATTCCTAGCAAGCTTTTCTGAAATAAAAAGAAGGGGCGATCCAATTGGAGAGCACATTGTGGTAGTGCTTACCATATTGCTGTGTGCGATTTTTCCGGTTATTGGTTATTTACACGTTTTTAATCAGGAGCTTGTTTCGCTGTTTTTAGGACAGCAGTGGCTGCCCTTTGCGCACTTATTACCGCTATTAGCCGTGTTCACCATTACATTTGCCGTGTCGACTTTTGTTCAGCAAGGGCTTATTGCAAATGGTGATGTAAAGCTATTGTCGGTTTATGAAATGGTAACGTTGAGCTTATTATTAGGCCTGTTTGCGTTTTTCTTCTCAGGCAGTATGGAAGAATTTATTATCGCAAGGCTAGTATTCGCTTTCACTGTGCTGGGCATCTTGCTGGTGTTTTGTTCTATGCGGTTTGGGCTGCCCGTGGTTAGCTTACTGTTTATGTGTGCGCTGTTGGCCACGGCGTGTTTTGGCGCTGTCTTATCAGCACAAATGTTGACGGGGCAGGGAATACTCTATCTTGTATTAGGGAGTGCTCTATACTTTGGAGTTTATCTTGTAGCGTGTTTATTTTTTCTGTTTTTATTTAAAAGGCACAGAATACTTGAAAAAGTTAGTTCGTTAGGCTTGCGCTTTATTCGCTCTAGGCGGGCAAGTTGATTTAATGAAGAGTTATTTAGTTGTTAAATCGAATGAGTTGCAGCGTTCCTATTGCTGAGCATACTTAAAGTATGGTCAGCAATAGATAGCTTAATAAATATTGCGCTTATTCTTTCCACACTACGTTTGCGTATTTTCCTTTAAGTGAATACTCGTAAATAGCGCGTATTTTAAAGTAGTTATTACCGTATAGATTTACTTTTTTACCTAACTTAGTCGCCGCAATGGCTACGTGCAGTCTGTTGGTGTTCACCGTTTCAAAGGCGTTAATGTGAGATAAAAAACGAAATGTAGACAGCTTGGCGAGCTTAGGTTCGCATGAACTCAACTCATACAGTGCCGATACGTCAACGTTGTCTGAGGGAATGGGAATGTCAGTTTTTTCAACGTCTATTCTAAATGCATTGAGTTCACCGCTTTGAGGTTTGCTCGGGTAGGGATGACCAAACAGTGATTTTAAAGTGTAGGCAAGGTAGTGCTTCAGCGATATACCAAAATCTTCATTTTTAAAGAGTGCGCGGCGCTTCAATTCTGAACCAACACTACCCAACGCCGATTGGCTGGCAGGTTTTGATAGCATCTTTTCCACATCTGCGCTTAATACCATGTCATCGTGAAGGTATACGTTGGCTCTTGTTACCATTTCGCTAGCAAATTCGTAAGAAACTCGTTCTCGACAAAAGAGATGAACGGTTTCAGGAAGCGATTGCAATAACTCTTCTGCACCAAAAAGCGTGTGAGGTAACAATATAAAGGCTTTCACGCGAGAAGCGTATTTTTTGATGTAATAACCAACACGGCTATTTTCACCACCAAAATTGCCGCCTCCACCATAAACAAGAATATCATTGTCTGAAATATCTTTTTCTGACTGGCAGCATTTGTACTCTATATTGTTTCTTTCAAAAAATTGATACGTTGCACATGCGATAAGTGAGTCACCTGCATTGCCAGGATTGGGCAGGTAGTTTACCTTTCCACCAAGCTGTTGGATTAACACTACCAACTCATCATCTTTCTCTTTATTCATTTTAGTTTCTTTTCAATCCAGCTATAACAATCGTCAAATGCATCCTGCTCTTCATAAAGATAATGCATGCCATGTAAGTCATTCACTTTTACTGCGAGGTTTGAGTGCCATTTTACGTCGCTATTTTGTTCTATCTCGTAGTCTCTTATCACGTCTTGCATCATTTGAGTGGCTACGTCGCAATTCCTGTTATTTAAAATATACTCTCTTGGAGAGAAAGTTCCCTCATTGTTTAATAAACTCAATACCTTAGATTCAAGATCTTGCTCGTTTGCAAAGTAACCTGTTTGTGCATTTATAAAATCGTATTTTTCACCGTAATTATGGTTTTCTCTCATTATTACCGGTGTATCACACAGCATTCCTTCAATAATCGCCCTGTTGTTACCCTCAAACTTTGACCACAAGACGTTTATTTTTGCCCGCTTATATAATTCAGCGACTTCTTGAGGTGTTATCCATTCGTAAATCTTTACATTGTCAGCAAGCCCCATTTCATCTGCATACGAAAGGATATCAGATTGTGATATGTCACCAGGGTATCCGACTAATACAATCTTGAAGTCGGGCTTTCTTGACACTACGCCCTTCAAAGCTTGGAAAAGTGCTCTGTGACGCTTGTACTTCGCCCATGCAGCCACAACAATTAAATCTATGTCTCTTTCTTCATCTTTAAGGGGGGGAGCGAAATTCTTATAATTTATAAACCAGCTTGGGCCGACCTTAATTGGAATAAGATTTGAATTGAGTGCTTTAACGAAGTTGTAGTCTCTTTCTTCATAGGTTTGAATGAAAATTGGGAACTTTAGCTGCGTGTAAATAAGAATATTCGACTCGCAAAATCCTGCCCAACTAGGCTCTAGAATGAGATGATAATTTTCTAAAATTTCTTCTGCTTTGAAAAAGCGTAGGAACAAAGGGAAGTAGTAACTATAGTTAATAATAATTACGCCTTTCTCAGACCCATTTGGCTTTTTCAGTACGGTGATAATTCCATTTAGCATCTTTTCAGGTTCGGTAAAGAATTCCGCCGTATTTGATAGAGGCTCAACGGCATTAATAAATGCGTCCTGTATTTCGTTTTCATATTGCTGACCGTTAACGAAATACCGTTTAGCGTACTCTACACCTAGTGAGTAACTGCCAGACCACCCCGTTCTGAAAACTGCTGAAACCAGAGCGAACGCCTTACTTCTAGAACCAAGTTTCCATAGTGCAAATGCACATAACCTTACACACGCAACAAGTAGCCCTTTTTTGCTGTTGTGATCGAACTTAATAAATTCTATTAATCGATCCTTACTATGTCCCAACTTCATATTTATCGCTTCTTTTGGGTGATTAAGTTAACAAAAGTTCGCAATATGCGCTTAACGCTCATAGCATTCCCTTTGCATAGAAAAAGATTTAACGAACATTGCAAAGAGAAAAGGTGATCGTTTTTCTCTTCAGCGATATAAGAAAAAATAAGATAAGCACGGCATTTAGCTTCTTTTTTTAATGTGCTGTTTCTCAATTCTTCGTCGTTGAAGGTTTCATCAAGAATTTCGAGATGTACAGGTAATAATGAGCGTGCATTGCGAGACGTAGATTGTGGTTGTACCCTATAATCTAAAAGCACTTCGTTACATAGAACGATTGGATGCTCTTTAGCAATTTGAAGCCATAGTTTCCAGTCTTCCAGCGCCACTAAAGACTCATCAAACCCACAAAAGCTTTTAAAAATATCCGACTTAATTAAAAGTGATGAAGTAGTGATAAAATTTTCGACAGCTAAATGCGCGAATATATTTTCGTCATAAAGGTGGCTGTAAGTAGAGCGGTAAACCGTTTTGTCCTCGTATCCCAGACCTACATATTGCGAGTCGCAGTGCGACCATACCGCGTCTCCAATTGTATCTAATTGGCGTTCAAGCTTGTTTGCATACCATACGTCGTCCGAGTCACAAAATGCGATAAAATCGCCCGTAGACTTCGAAATAGCATTGTTGCGGGCCGCAGAAACACCTTGATTTTTTTGTCTCATAGCAATTATGCGGTCGTCACGTTCTGACCATGCATTTATAATGGTCCACGTCTCATCTGTGGAACCATCGTCAATCACTATAAGCTCAATATTTCGGTGAGTTTGATTCAGCACACTGCTTATTGATTCTTCTACGTAGTGAGAAGAATTATAAGCAGGCATAATGACACTCACTTTTTGATTATTTTGTTTCATTTTTTAGTGTGGATACTTTACGTTTATAGGTAAGAAACAAAGGTGGTCTAGCATATTTTCCAAGCGTGTCGCCTTTTGTTAAGGAAATAAATAGCCTTCCTTGCTCAGCATCATAGTCGGCTCCACCTATTGCCAATCCTTTGTACCTTGCGGGCAAAGGAAACTTGCCGTGTTCGTAAGGTTGAAGATTGTAGGGCATTGTTAAATTAAGCTTGGCTTTCAGTAAATCTACCACGTCCCATGCCCAATAAAAACTATAGTAATCAGATGCATCGTATGGGCATGGACCTCCGCATTTATGTCCATTGTTTTGCTCGATTTTATAGCCAATACCACTTTCGTGACCAGCTGATTTACCCAGTGTCAAATAAGTGCGTGTACCAGGGATAATGAAACCAAAAGAGGCCCCCGAAGACAGTGTCCACATTTTGTTTAACCCGTCTTCATTAATACTTAAGGGTTTAAATTCCGGTTGATATTCATATACGCTGTGGTCGTAAAGTGGGTTTTTCATGGAAAAGTCGAGCAGGGCCTGTGTTTGAACAAACCCTGACGGACCGTAAATAACATCTTTTCTGGGGTTAAAGGCAAATGCCGTCGGGCCAATAGACAACCTAGAGGATATCGCTGCGTTAGATTGTGAGCCCGTGATGTGCGAAGCGTCAAAAAGGTCGGTTAAATTAGACGGAATTTCGCTTAACCAGCCAGCTGCATGAGCTGCGCCTTGTAATTGGTAAGGGCCGTACATTTTGCTCTCAGCAAGGTTATTTGCATTCCATATCATAATGCTCGTATCAGTTTCCGTGGCCGTTGCATCATACCAGTTGATGTAGTTGACCATTAACGCATTATCAATTTGCTTAATGCCAGTAATGCGAAAGTAACCCCCAATACCTGTTGAAACTCTTGGGTTATTTATTAGCGGAATAAAGTTCTGCAGAACAGTTTCGCCTTTCACAAAATCCCTCAAGTCTTCTGACTTTGTTATTGGAGGGATAAGGAATTCACCAATGCCTCCTAATCTTGGGTTGCTAGCCACAAACATCGATTTTTTAGATGTACTAAGACTGAAAATACCCAATGAAAAATCGACAGTTGAATTCTCCGCTTTGCCAGCGCGTTTGGTCGACAGCCGGAAACCGCCTTCGTATTCCCATGCCGAAATGTCAAGTTTAGGAGAATGAATTAATTCGTACGCTTGGTTTACTTGCGTGCATGTTAACAATGCTTTTTTCTGGTTTAGCCCCAGATATTGCGATACTTCTTGTCGTTTATCGTCACATTGCTCACTGGCAGAAGCTTTAGTCACACAGGTTGAACCAAAAACACTAACCACAATTAGCAGGAGGAGTTGAGTCGAATGTTTTGTCAAACACATAGTTATCTTCCTGTTATTTCCCGATAAAGGTGAGCGTATTGTGCCACCATATTCGTCGCATTAAACTTTTCGCAAAATACCCTATAGCCATTGGCCCCCATTTCTTTGAGAGACATGGGGGATGAGCAAAGTGTATTGATAGCGCTAGTGAATGCCTTCTGATTTGCGTTTTCTGTAACCAGGCCAGTTTGTTGATGCTCAACAATCTCGGAATTTCCACCTGCATCGGTAACAATACAAGGCTTAGACAATGACATAGCTTCAAGCAGCGTCATGGATGTGCCTTCACTCAACGAAGAAAGTAGAAAAATATCCATAATGGCAAGATGGTGGCTTGGATCTTTTATATAACCAGTAAAGCGCACATGGTCTTCAATTCCTTCTTTTTGCACAAGTGCTTCAAGTGTTGGTCGCATTTCACCGTCTCCAACAAGTACAAGAATTAAATTTTGATTTTCTTTCAAAGCTGCTGAAAATGCTTTTATCATCATTTCTTGATTTTTAATCGGGTCAAAACGCGCTATCGTGCCAAGGACAATACTCTCTTCTGGAATGGCTAATTCGCTTTTTGTAATGGCCTTTATTGTATTATCGACTTGAAGTGATTTAATGCCGTTATAAATAACGTCTATTCGTGCTTTAGGAATAAACTCATATTCTTCGAGCGCGTCTTTGGTGGCGTGCGAGATTGCAGTTGCCTTTTTAGTTGCTCTCATTAGAACTGGGTTTACAAGCTGGCGTTTCCAGCTCGTTGAATCAGGGTAAAATCTGCCGTGTTCTGTGAAAATAACTTTGGCTTTAGTGAACAATGAGGCAAGCGTGCCGTAAACCCAAGGAGTATACTGATGGCAATGCACGACGTCGATGTCATAGTGCTCGATATGCCGTTTTAACGATTTAATAAGCGAAGTGTCAAAGCCAGGTTGACGATGAGCGGTAGAGATATCCGTGCCAGCTTTTCTCAGCTCTTCTCCCCAAGGTCCTAAAGGCTCTTCAATACAGAATATCGACATCGCAATGGAACGATCAGAATTGCCGTCAATAATATTCTTTATTACCATTTCAGTGCCGCCAATACGCATGTCATAGGTAACGTGTAGAACTTTAATCATATACCTTCCATCTTCATCTTTTGAGTTCTATCGTTGTGCGCACGGGACTGCGAAAACGAAAACTTAGAGCGAGACTTCATAAAAGGCAACTCTACGAAGCGATACAGACACTCAGACAACAGCAGAGTAATAAACAACGCCGCTACGTAGTAGATTGAAAAAGCAGTGTTGTTAAGGTCGAGTTTATTTAATACTGCAAGTGCGTCAACGTGCAATAAGTACATGGCATAAGAACGTGTAGATATGTGCATGACAGCGCGCGACGCTATACCTGTTGGATTGAAGTTGGTTTGCTCGCCCCAGACAATCCAAATCCCAAACATGAATGCAAGCCCCAAGCTGCTAGGGTCACCGATTTCCCACTCACGATTGTACCTGGCGATATAGAAAAACGCGTAGGCTGCAATTGAAGCAATAAAAAAAACGTTAATTTTTTTCTGTGCTTCACCCCAAACATGCTGCCTGTAGTGCTTCAAATAAGCTAGTAATACACCCATCGCACAACAATCTAACCTAACGTGAGTTTCGGTATGAGAGGAGTAAAGTTCGAGGTAACGAAAAATAGAAGGGCAAACTAATAACGTTAATAAGACGAAAACTTGATACTTTTTGTCGAGAGCTAATGTAAGTACGAACAATGGGGCAATAAATAAGTAAAATTGCTCTTCCACGGATAAAGACCAACTTACATAGAAAACACTAAGATCACCAAGGTAGTTTTGCAAAAAGAACAGATGAGGCCAGGGAAAAGAGAAATCTTCTTTTGTTAAGTAAAGCTGTAAAATAGTGACAAGTAGCACAGCATAATAAGCTGGCATAGTTCGCATCCACCGCCTGATCCAAAAGCGCGGTACATCAATATCACCAAATTTTTTCTTTTCCAGCAATAATTGGTTGCCTATTAGCCAGCCTGACAACACAAAGAAAAGGTCCACGCCAGTTCCTCCGAATTGAAACGGCGCCAAAATGGCAGGTGCACCAAAAGCTAAAATGCTGTGTGCGGTAAACACTAACATAATGGCGAGAGCTCTAAAGCAATCCAATGAAAAATTACGCTGCATATTTTGCAAACCACATTTGATACATCAACATACTCCACAGCACTATGCCGTGATCGGCTTTGCGTGTTTGATGCTCGTGCCAAAGTTTGTTTATTACACGGCTATCAAATACGTCATTTAGTCCACACTGAGCACGAAGAAGTCGAGATTCAGATAGCTCTTTTAGCTCTCCTCTAAACCACTCATCTAATGGCGTGCTGAAGCCCATTTTCTTTCTATACAGCAGTGAATCGGGGATAAAAGGCTTAAAGACTTCTTTAAGTAAGTATTTTTTCTCACCGTCGCGATATTTCTGTGAAGAGGGTAGGGTAGCGGCGAACTCTGCAACTTGGTAATCCAGAATCGGCGCCCTTACTTCTAACGAATTTGCCATACTCATGCGATCAACTTTCACAAGGATATCGCCTGTCATGTAGGTCTTGATGTCGGTGTAAAGAATTTTGCTTAAATGATCCGGACCGTCGGCTTTGTTATACATGTCTAAGGTATATTGACTAGGATGGTAATCGGCGAGCTGCTGTGCAACCTCAGGCTTAACTAAGCTTTGCCACATTTCATCTGTCATCATGCTGTTAGTGATATAAAAGCCCATCGCCGGTTCGTGAGACAAGCTCGTAAGCAACGACTTGGCTTTTTTTCCGACCGTGCCAGGCACTTTTCCTGCCAATTTCGCTAAATGTGGAAAAACGGATTTTCGTACCGATTCGGGGAATTTGCTTCTTAGCTTGTTTTCGACATCGTCAATCGAGTACTTTTCGTAGCCAGCGAACATCTCATCGCCGCCGTCTCCCGCGAGCGCAACGGTTACAGCCTTTCTTGCCAGTTCCGAAACGAAGAAGGTCGGCACTAACGAGGGGTCAGCAAAAGGTTCATCAAAAAAGCTCACGATATGTTCTAGTCTGTCGCTAACGTTTTGGTGAACGGTAAATTCATGGTGCTCTGTTTCGTATTTTTCAGCTATTTCACGAGCGAAATCCGCTTCGTTAAATGCTTTATCATCAAATCCTATGGTACAGGTTTTTACTGGAGTTTCGCTGGCTTGTGCCATCATAGCGACAACACCCGAGCTATCCACACCGCCGCTTAAGAAAGCGCCAAGCGGAACATCACTGATCATTCTTTGTTTAGTGACTTTTTCAAGTAAGGTCTTTAACTGCGCTTTATTGGCATCTTCACTGGCACTTGTGGTGTTTTTAAAGCTCAAATCCCAATATTCATGAATGCTGAAACCGTCTTTATTAAGAATTAAATAATGAGCAGGTGGTAACTTGTGAATGTGCTTAAAAATACTCTTTGGGTCGGGAACGTATTGATACGCAAAGAAGTCATATACGGCGTCTAAGCGAATTTCCCTTGGAATGTTCTTCAACGCCAATATAGCTTTAATCTCAGAGCCAAACGCAAATCGACCATTATCATTAAAATAGTAAAGGGGTTTTTTACCTAATCGATCTCGTGCAATAAACAGTTCTTGCTTGTTTTTGTCCCACAGAGCAAAGGCAAACATTCCGTTTAGTTTATCTAAACACTTGGTTCCTTCGCGTGCATATAGCTCTAAAATAACTTCGGTATCTGTATGGCTTTTAAATGTAACACCGTCGTTTTCAAGCTCGGCTCGCAATTCAAGGAAGTTGTAGATCTCGCCATTAAAAACAATAACCAAGTCACCCTCTTTCGAGTACATGGGCTGATTGCCTGCTTCTGAGAGATCAAGAATACTCAGCCGCCTATGACAAAGGCCGATATGTTCATCGATATACATGCCGCTGGCATCTGGGCCTCTGTGATGAATAGCCTTGTGCATAGCTTCTAATGAAGTTTCACCGCCTTCGTTGAAATTAAAAAGGCTAAATCCTGCAATGCCACACATGAATGGTTATCCCTACAAACTGATATAAGGCCGAAGAATTGACCCAGTTACAATGGTAAATTTTAAGGGAAGTTCACGCCAAATGTTTTCGGCTATTTCTCTTACCCTGCTTGAGCCTGACTTAGCGTCGCTTTTAGCGTCTATCAACTCATTATTTTTATCAAAACTCTGCCAGTTAAGCAGTTGAGGTTCTGCGCCCCATTGTTTTTTAAATTTATATGTGCCTTCTTCAAAGGTTGAGCGGCCAAAGTCAAAAACTTTCACGCCATTGTCGGCGCAATGGGAAAGCAAAGACCAATACAACAACATATTAGGAGCAAGGCGATTGAAGTCACGAAGTGTTGAGGCCCATGGAATAGAAGCGTTGTCACCCGATTTTATGATAACGCCACCACCAATAGGCTGGCCATCGTGATAAACCACGCTAATTAAACTACTTTGACCGTAACTTTTTATAATTGCCTTAAACCATTTTTCGGCATGAACAGGAGAGCCGAGATCTCTCATGTTTTGAGCATATACGTTGTAGAAATCACTTACTAGGACGTTCGATGTGCCTAACTCAAAGGTAAGCCCATTTTTTTCCGCCTTCCTTATTTGGCTGCGTAATTTAGATTTGAAACTTGATAACAGTATTTCACTTGACTCAGGCAGTGGCAAAAGCATACGTACTTTTTTGTTCTCAAACTGGATTTTGTCTAAAGGTAATTGTTCTATACCTCTAATTTCCAATTTTTTTCCTGTTACGTTTCGTATCTGCGCAACAAGAAGCGCACGCATGTCATTTAACACCTTGTCGTTGTCGGCTAAGCCATAGCCTACATCGCAATAAGGTAAAGAACATATTTGCTTGCCCAGCAAAGGTATATTCATTAAAACAGCAGGGAAAACACCAACAACTTGCCCCGTATTAGCACATGTGGCAATAACGCCAAGCATTGAATGACCGTAAGCGGCCTTTACCGCTTCAAGCCACGCAAACTTGTGATAAGCGGAAGCATTTTTGTGTCGTGATACATAGGCATCCCACAAAGGTTTGTCGCTGGCTGACGCTATTCGTAACTTTGTATTTTGTTGTGCCGTCATTAATTTTGCTCACCTTTAATAACACCGCTTGAAGCGCTGCGGTTACTTAAATGCACCTTGGCTTCTGAGATAGTACAAAATTTAACATTGGCATTTTTCGCTAAGTGTTGCGTAACAACCTCAATGCGCTGGCATATTGTTTCAAATGCATTTGGCCCGTCTAAAAGGCCCGTTGCTCCGTCGATTAAACTAGAGCTGTGTAAGTACATATGAATAATGGGTTGTTTTTTCTGAATACTTTGATCGACTAACGCAAGCATGTCTTCGATTTCGGTAAGCTCTGGACTCAAATAAATCTTTCTTAAAAGTTTACTGTGCCAAAGCAGACCGACAGATTTAACCCAATTAAAGGGCGGTTTAGATAGTCGATTGTGAATGCGTTCACCAAGAGAGAAGTTTTGAATATTAAACCCTGCGGTAACAGGGATCTCAAGCAGTTGACGCTGCTCTCCAGGAGCCAATGCGTTGTCAAACGAAGGCCAATAAGGCGATTCTGGTGCACCTAGGCAGCTAAAATAGTCGTTCCTGTAAAAAGGATAAACGCTTGAATCTACTACATAGCCTCTTGATGCAAGTAATCTAAGCATTTTGGCACTTACGCCCCATCGCCCGCTTCTAAAGGACTGTGGGCGAACGCCTATTTCGTCGTGTAAAAGGGCGTTTAGTGCATCGAGTTTTTGCTCTACTTGCTCTAAAGGAAGGTTTATTACGTGAGATTCCGCTTCGGTTGTCTTACCGAAATAGGGAGGGTTACACCAAGGGTGTAGATGTGCTCCAATTTCCGCGCTGTTAGACTTAGCAAAGGTTCGCAGAGTTTGACTGCCAACATTATTGCTTGCAACGGCGTAATCAACAAAATACGTAGGACGGATACCAAGACTTTCACAGAAAGTTTGAAATGCAGGAAGCTTTTCAACGTTTTCAACTGAACAGTTATGCTGCGGAAACTCTTCGTCCCACTGCCATTCTTCTTCAGTATCAATAGTTAAAACAAATAACACGTCCTGTTTATGCATTTACACTCTCTTTCAGGATTCCTTCGAATAATTCAAGGTATTCATCAGCCATTCTCTTAGCAGAGAAATTGGCTTCTACAAACGACTTTGAGTTTTGAGCTAGTGAGGTGGCGAGTGCTTTGTCATCTAGCAGTCTCTCCCAATCTTTCTCAAGCTGCTTGCTGTTGTGAAGAGGAGCCAATAAACCAGACTCGTTGTGTGTTATTAGCTGGTCGATACCCGCAATGTCATAAGCAGACACCGGAATTTCCATGGCGCATGCTTCCATTAAGCAGCGAGGGATGCCTTCAAGCGTCGACGTCATTACGAACAAGTCAAAGTCGCGCAGCAGCTGTAGCCTGTCATTTCTAAAGCCTAAAAAATGAATGTCGCTGGCACTAGCCAGTGTTTTTGAATACGCCTCTAAGCTGGGGCGGTCTTCGCCGTCACCCAGCAGTACTAATTCAATATCTTGACGCTTTTTATATAAAGACTCGAAGCAGTCTAAAATGGCTTTTATATTTTTCCGGCTGATCATTTGGCCCACAAAGCCAATGGTCTTCTTTTCTTTTGGCTTGTCTGTTTTTGTTTGTCTAACGGCTTCTACTTCAGACAAGTCTACGCCATTTTGGATATACTCAAGCTTGTCAGGCGATATATTAAACTTCTCCACATCACTCATTAGTTGCTTAGAAAGTGGAACAACTTTGTCGGCAAAGCGCATCGACTGACACCCTAACCAAATAAAGAGACGGAGTTTCAAGTCGGCAGCATTTTCAAAGCCGTGGGGTGTTACAACACACGGAATACCTGCTTTTCTAGCCGCCATTACGCCCAAAATATCTGACTTATAGCCGTGAGTGTGGATAATATCGATATCTTGTTCTTGAATTAAATCCGCCAATTTCGAAACGGCACGCAGGTCAAAACGACCCTGCATAGGAATGTGGTGAGTTTTTCCTATCGCTTTGAACTGTTTTACTAGCTCTAGCTCTTCTGTACCCGGCTCTAAGGTAACAACAAGTTCACTCGAAACACTATCTGGCAAATGCTTTGATAACGCTAACACCCATCTTTCTGCACCGTAAAAACCGGTTGAACAAATAAACTGTAAAACTTTCATTGTTATTTATGCGAGCTGGTACTAACAGCGCCGCGTACTCCTATTAATGTTCCAAGTGCTCTAGCCGGAAAATAAAGCAGATAAAAAAGTGAGCAATGCCACCAAGTTACTTGCTGCTTAACAAGCCTTTTTAGTCGCCACGTGTACGCTGTAAAAGGCAGAAAAGCGCCTACTAACATAACTATAGCGACAATAGGTTGCGAGAATATTATCGCGAGAAAAGCCAGTAAAAGACCACCTGTAAATGCAAAAGGAACAACAAAACTTGGCCATTCTCTCAGCGGAATGCGCCTTCCTTTTAAAGATGCAATATTGGACTGGCCGCGCCATATTTCTTTTTTATACATCGGTGCGTAAGCTTTGTCTTCGCCAATGTGAATATACTGGGTTTGTGAGGTGTAAAACAACTCACCTAATTTATTAACCTTATCGGTAAAGAAATAATCTTCACAAGTAAGAAGGTGTTCAGGAAACTTACCTGCTGCCTCAAACGTTTCCTTTAAAAGAAATAAGTTGCGGCCAGGTAGAAAACTGACAGGCACATCAAGTTCAGCATTGCTTAACGCCGTTCTTATTCTCTCTAAAGGCGGCGCGTTAGGGCTGTTCACCTGCATGGCGCTAACTAGAGCCGTATTGTCTCGCGTTTTGAGAGTATCAATCATCACGTCTAGCCAATTCGAAGCAAGTGCAACATCTGCGTCTAAAAATGCCAAGTATTCACCTGTCGCCAAGCCGGCACCCAGATTCCTAGAATGTGAAATTGTGTTATTTTCTTCGTTATATAAAACTCGCAAATTTACTGTTTCGATAAATGCGCTGAGCGTATTTGAAATTTCTTTATTCTGACTTACCAAAACAACTTCGTATTGTTCTTTCGGAGTTGTTAGGCCCGCAATACTTGTAAGTGTTTCAATGAGCATGTCTTCACGCCCCTTATGCGGAATGATAAAAGACGTATTGATGCTCATGGTTTACCTAACCATTTTTGAAGTTGTGGAAAACGTTTCACTAGCTGTTTTCTCTCTCTTGACGGAGATAAATCAATAAGGTTGGACAAAAGAAAACTCAATGAATTGGATTTCTCTGTTAAAACCTGACCTTTTTGTGTAGAAGTCGATGAAAGAGGGCGGGCAGCCTGCTTAAAACCAGAGTAATGACCGTTTTGCATCATTAAACAAAGTACGCGCGTGGTACTCGTTTCAGCACTCGTACTAAGGCGTTGATAAATTGTATCAGATAGTTGCTCGGCTTTTTGCTCAGCAAGTGTACGTTGGGCTTCAATTAAATAGTTAGATGCAAAATGCAGTACGCATAGTTTTCTTAGGTCTTGCCCACTCCACGTTTGATTCGGAAACTCAAGAATGTCAGGCTTGTCCAGATAAGCATATTCGTTCACTGCCATCCAATTGGCATAGTGAGTAAGTGAGTCTACTGCGTATTGATAGCTCGAGTCACATTCACAGCGCTGTTCTTTAAGTGATATAAATCGGCAAACTGCTTGTAGGAATACAGTATAAAACCACGTTGCTTCGACATTATCCAATTGCAACTGGTCGAAGTCATCGGTGGGGGAGACCGTATTCGCTATAATATAGGACGCTGCTTCAATGTCACTATCACAACCTTGTAGTTCGTATCTATCTAACCTTGCTTGCAGGTAGTTACCCGTACCTCTGTCTAGAGGATACTTTCCTGTTTTTACATTTTTAACACCAGGAATATCGCTATTTTTAAACGCAAGCAGGGCGCCTACAAACGTACCGTCGCCTTCATAATAATTGGTTACCCATTGCGTTATGGATAATGCGGCGTCTCGAGACGGTGTGTAGCCAGTAAGCAAATGATGCAAAGTGAGACCATTGGTATAACAATGTTGCCCACCCGGACCGCCGCCTCCAGCATGATCATCGTAAACACCAGACGGCTGGTGTTTAGAGTACGTTCTATGAGAAGCGGTATATGCTTGAACATAATGGTCGGTATGCCAAAACAATCCGCCGCTATACTCGGGCTTATCGTCACGGGTGTGATAAACATCAATATCTGCAACGTGCTTGGCAAGATCATCGGCTAGTTCAAACCAACGAGGATCGCCGCTTAACAACCACTGCATCAGCATTCCAAATATAGGGTCGTATTGATTGTTGTAATGTGACACGAAAAAGGGCTCGTCAGGTGCGAGTGCCTTTTCGTGATCCGCATACAACTCACCAAAATGTCGCCAGCCAAATTCGTCGATATCGAGCCGCTTTTGATAAAAAGAAGACGAACCTTCAATGCCATTTCTTATAAGTGAGTCAAACTCGCATGATTTAGAAGGGAGAAAAGGCAAAACAGATGCGTTTTTTAACCAAGCGCTATCAATGACTACCTGCAGCGATTGTATCTCAAAAGGTGCGATCGAGATGCATCGTGTTTTTTGTTCACCAGGCTGAAGTTCAGTACATTCACTATGCCTTGAACCTAACAAGCTAACGCTTAAACTGTCTGCTGTTAAGTGTGCTGAAGAAGGAAAATTTTGCCAAAACTTATCAACATGAATACTAAAAGTGCTACCGATGTTTGAAATCTTAATTTGCGGTTTTGCTTGGTCACCTGAAAGCAATAAGTGCTCTGGTTGGTAAAGTTTAAAACCGCGAAACGGAAGCGAGTTAACGTTGTCTTGATTTACATGAACTGGACTTTGCCAGTTTTCAAAACCACTGGAAGCCTGATGAAGTGTCAGCTCTTCATGTTCAGATGAACTAAAGACATCAGAATTTAGCGTCAGCGTAGGCTGCAGCGATTTACCTTTGAACGAGATACAGCATTCTTTTAAATAAATACTGTTTGGGTCTCCCAAGTCCCACTTCCCATTTGGGTGTGACGCAGCGCTTGGGTTTCGCATTGTTAAATGAGCACAAACCGTTCCGGTTCTAAGGAAGATTGACGCCTCTGTTTCAACAATCAGCTTTTTATCGCTGCCAAGCCTAATCTCGTATTTTTGTTCAACGGTTAATGCGCTGTATTCGTTGTTATTGCAATGAAGAGCATAAGAGAATGCAATAGGGGTTATCGATTGAGGATTAATATCAACAATATCGAAAGAGCTGGATAAGTGCTTGTCGGTTACAAACTGAAAAGGCTTGGCTTTGTTAATTGTGAATGTTTTGCCACTGCCCAGAGACAGTGAAAGCGCCTCATCGTTATTGTTTACAGGTGAGACAAGCTTGTTCAATGGTGAGTCGCTCACCACCGCTTCTAGCGTCAGAACTATTTCATCGCTTACCGAATGGCGCTGTAAATCAATCAAACCTTCACATAACAACCACTTTATTGAACCATCTGGCCATAGCTGCGAGGTTTTGATAAAAGCATCAGTTAGTAGTATTCCGTTTGCGGCAAGCCGAAATTGAGTGACGGCGGGCCACATTCCCTTAGGGCAGGGCAACCCTGTTTTAAAATGTCCGCACGTCTCTTTGGCTAAAGAGGCAATCTGGATAGTTCCAACCGTTTGTGTCATTACTGCTTTCTTTATTTCTTCCGTGAGCAATGTTCTTGATGAACATATGCATAATGACTCTAGTATGCCAATGGAATTGCCACTTGTGTAGCCTTCATCACTAATTTGTTACTTTGACCTTATATTTGCTTCGAAGTAGTATGATAATAGGACAAATAAAAATACTAAAGATAGCTTGGAAGGCGCTGATGTCGAAAGTTTGCGTGTTGTCGCAACGAGTACCCTATCCCCCAAATAAGGGCGAAAAACTTAGAACATATCATCAAATTGAATTTCTAAATCGCTTAGGGTACGAAGTCGAAGTTTTTTCTCTCATAGAAACTGCAGAAGATAAAAAAAATGCCGAAGCGTTAGCCAAGCATCTTGGAATTTCGGTTAACTCTTACCAGTTAGGTAGCAAATTCACGCGTTATGCTTCGGCCTTACTGCAAGGTTTGCCCATAAGTGTTGGAGCGTTTTACTCAAAAACACTTCAACATGTTATTGATGAAAAGCTGAAAGAGGGTGAGGATGCGCTGCTGTTAACCGCGTCGAGTTTAAGCTATTACATCTTCAACTCGCCTTATTACAACACTACCCATTGTCGCTTGTTTATGGACTTTATGGACGTTGATTCAGATAAGTGGGCGCAATACGCAGATTCTTCTTCATTCTTAATGCGCTGCGTATATCAGCGTGAAAGCAAGGGTATAAAAAAGCTTGAGGCTAAAACAAACCAACGGTTTGATGAGTGTTTTTTGATTGCAAAGGAAGAGGCGCAGCTATTTAATTCTTCAGTAGACTCATCGAAAGCGATAACAGTGCTTGGAAACGGATTAGACTTCGATGCGTTTTATCCAGCGAAAACGCAGCCTTGCGCGACGACAATAAGCACTGCGCCGCATTTCTTGTTCACGGGCGTGATGGACTACAAGCCTAATGTAGACGCGGTACTTTGGTTTGTTAAAAATTGCTGGCCACTCATTCGTGAAAAAGCGCCGGATGCAAAATTTACCGTGGGTGGTATGAACCCTGTTGAAGAAATAAAAGCGTTGTCAGACCGCGATGGCATAGATGTCACGGGCTTTGTCGATGATATATTGCCTTATTTTCACCAAGCTCATGCGTTTGTTGCGCCATTTAGGTTGGCAAGGGGCGTGCAGAACAAAGTCCTTCAAGCGGCAGCATGTAAACTACCGATAATAACCACGTCTATGGGAGCTGAAGGGATCTCGTTTGCCAATGCTGACAACATGTGGATAGTAGATGATGTAGACAGCTTTGTAGCTGCATGCGTTGAGAGTATTGAAAACTTAGAGCTATCACAACATAAAGCACAATGTAGCTATCAAGCAATAGTTAGCGAATATAGCTGGGAACAACAACTGAGCCCGTTGAAAATGGCAATGGCACGAATATGAAGTCAATAGTTAAGAAGAGTTTTTTTGCCCTTTGTGCACTTGTAATGTTTCCTTTCACGCTTATGTATTTAATGCTGTCTATTGTGGTAAACAAAGACTCGCTGCTTTCCTCTTTTAGCCAGTTGCTATCGCTTATACCCGGTAAACTAGGGTGTTATTTACGTTCGGGCTTTTATCGGTTTGTCATGACCTCGTGTGCGCCAAACGTTCTCATCGGTTTCGCCACGTTGTTTTCACAACAAGATACTGAGATTGACGAGGGGGTGTACATAGGTCCGCAATGTAACATTGGTAAATGCGCTATTGGGAAAAATACTTTGCTGGGAAGCGGTGTGCACATTATGAGTGGCAAAGGACAACACAATTTTTCTGACCCAGAAAAGCCGATTAAAGATCAGGGCGGCGTTTTCACCAAAGTCTCTGTAGGAGAGAACTGTTGGTTGGGCAACGGTGCACTGGTTATGGCCAATATTGGCAGAGGAAGTGTGGTAGCAGCAGGTTCTGTAGTTATTGATGATGTGCCTGCGGGGGTTATAGTAGGTGGGAACCCTGCGAAGGTCTTGCGTGCTTTGCGAGAGTAACTGCTGCATTTGCCAAATAATTTCTCAATCGTGTGAGAACACCTTTGAATGTCATCGTTGGAATTTGTAACGAGTGAAATACAACAGTGTCATTGGACAAAGTTTGTTTGTATTGACTTGCTCCTCCCATAAAATCGTACCAACTTAACCCTTGTTGTGCATAATACTCCATTAAAGCAAGATGCAGAATATAACCAGGCTTAATATGCTTAGATGCAAACTCAAGGTTTACTCCAGAGCAGTAAAAAAAGACCGCGTCTTTTTGTACGAAGTTGAGTGTATACCCTAGCAAAGCATCTCCTGCTGTAACTTTTGCTATTTCACAAAGCTTGCCATTACTTATCAAAAAGTTCTTAAGCGTGCCTTTGAAGACCTTATTTTCAAATCCGCTCCCAAAGGTAGAGTCTCCCCACCGCTTTATGTGAAGTATTTCTAATTGCTCTAGAAATAAGAGTTTTTGTTCTAAACATTCAGCAATTGTCACTTTAATTGGACCAAAGCGAAGATGTACTTCTTTTATACTCCTTCTTAACTTGCTTCTACTATTAGCTGAAAGGCGAGAGATTAGCTGCTCTATAGTAAGTTCTGGTGAAAGAGAACGACGAAAACCATATGAAATATGAGCGTCAATGCGTAAGTCGTTCAAGTATTTTTTGGGAAAAAGAAATTCACATGTCATTGAAACATTAAGAATATCGAAATTTTGGCTTTTTAGTTCTTTTAAGAGTAAATCAAAGAAACGGTTTTGATTTTCAGGTAAGCCAAGTGACGTGTTGTACTCTATCCACACTTGGTCGTTATCAGGACAACCAGTTTGGTTTATATGGGCTAACTTAAAAGTCAGCCCATATTTCTTTTTAAAGCTCTCACCGATTAACGCAAAGTGACTCACAGTACTTTGTTCGTAGAGCAAAAACATATGAACCGGAAATGTCTTTTGGGAAAACCATGCTTTGAGAAAACCCTCACTCAAAAACGGCGAAAAGTTATCACAGTTTACTTCATGTAAGACAGTGGAGAGTTGCTCCCAAGTTACATTTGTTAGCCATTGTGTTTCTTCCATGTACTAATTTTTTACGTCTTTTGAAATACGCTCGTACAAAGATAAATCTTCTTCAGTCAAACTCGACTTTTCGACAGTCGCTAAAGCTTTCTGAGCTTGGGTTTGTTCGTCAAGATGCATGTGTGCGTTTGCTAACAAAAGCGCATTAGCGTTAGAACTAACATTATTTGAAAACGGGGTTATCTCATCATAACGCTCTGAAGAAGTTAAAATGCGAAACAACGTATCTAAATAGTCTTGGTTTGATGCATTTAATTCAACGACTCGCTTTGCAATTTCAAAAGCTTTGTCGTTTTTACCGTCAAGGTAAAGGACCCATGCATAGTTATTTAATACATCAGTGTTACCACTTGTTTTACTAATGATGTCTTCAAAAATAGCTATCGACTGAGCGTTGTCATGTCCTATTAATGACTCAGCTAATAGTGCTTTTATTGATAGGTCGTTAGGATGTTGCTCAAGGTGCGCTTTAAGAACCCCATAGTCGACATTGCCACGCCTTATGTTTAGCGCATGAAGTAATTTAAGCGTATGAGAATTGCTTGACTCGTTATAAGCTCTTGTGAGTAATGATGTCGCTTCATCCAAATTATTTTGCTTAATAGCGTAGGTACCGTTTAGGTAATCTAACAGCTCTGATGGAGCGTTCGACTTTTTCTCAATCTGTCCGATTTTATACTTCGCTTTAGATAAGTTCCCTTGATGAATGTAAAGGGAAACTAGCTTTGCATCTAACGCAAGGCTTTCTTTTGGTCGGTCAAGAGAGTGCGGGACTTGTTCTAGTACTGAGATCGCTTCTTTTAATTGGCCTGTGTTCTCAAGGTATGTTGCAAATGCAATATTTGGGCGTGTGCTGTCAGGGAACTGTTTATTCCATGCCTTGACTATATCTCTTGCTTGATTGGCGTTATTCGAACGGCTCGCTAGGTAGAACTGTAATTCCCAGTATTGATTGATTAGTTTTGCCTTTTCGGCATCTGTAGTGTTTAGAGTTCTTTGAGCAAGCTCATTTGCGCCTTGAGTAGCGAAAATACCCGCCTTCATCAATTTAAAAAGAACATTGTCGTCAAATTCTGAAATAGCTTTATCAATATAGGTATGTAATTTCGATTCGTATTCTTTATTTTTAGAAAGCTTTTGGAAAGCAAGGTATAACTTTAGCACAACGACATCGTTGAGATTATTTTCTAGTATTTTATCAAGAGAATTCAGTGCACTCTCATAGTCTTTGTTCTTCGCAGCAGACTGAGCCATGAACATGTGAGCAGCTCTATTTGTAGGCAAAAGCTCCAAAGAGTCTTGATAAACTAACGCTGCGCTATCTCTGTCACCTTTAGCAATAAGGATGGCTGCTTTATAGTTCATGACTTTTACTTTGTCAGTTGTTCTTTCCAGCCACTTGTTTACATATTTTAGCGCTTCGTCAAATTGAGCCTTGTTCATCATCATCGCAACTTGAATGAGATTATAAGTGCTATCTGAAGTGTCGCCTGGTTTACTCAGTGTTTCAGAACTCCCTTCACGTGCTAACTCGATAAGTCCGCTAAGCACCCTTGCTCTAGGCGATTCGCTTTGAGCGAGCTTTGATTGTAGCGTAGTCCACTCTCTGGCATGGCTTTCTGTGCCTATAAGTTGTCCAATGGTAGACACATCCAGCTCTGAGAAGCTTTCTTGAGTTGCTAGAGTTTCTAGTGCATCGTCGGTAATGCCCAGTTTGATTTTGGTAGCAACAAGCATGGTATTTGCCAATTCGTTGTTTGGTGCCATATTTGTTGCTTTTTCAAAGCTACTTAATGCTGATTCATAATTTTGAGAATTGAACTCTAAAAGCCCTTTCGTTAACGAAACAGAAGGCATATCTATTCCGTAGGTATCAGCTAAAGATATGGC
Organism: Alteromonas sp. DY56-G5; assembly: GCF_041414725.1. Classification (NCBI taxonomy): domain Bacteria; kingdom Pseudomonadati; phylum Pseudomonadota; class Gammaproteobacteria; order Alteromonadales; family Alteromonadaceae; genus Alteromonas; species Alteromonas sp. DY56-G5. The sequence continues at coordinate 76,388 of NZ_JANHZQ010000019.1, forward strand.
GCTATATGCTTCATCATGTTTATTTTCGCTTAATAAAATTAAACTATTAAGGTAATTAGCCATTGGGTTTTTAGAAAATCTCGCAAGAACAGGGGTTACAAGTTCTTTCGCTTTTTTAAAGTCATTATTAACTAGCAGAGCTTGAGCTAATGGCAAATTGATGTTCAATACGTTAGGGTTATTTTTCTTATACGCATTATAAACTGTTATCATACCGTCAATATTATTCGACCGCCTTAATAGATCGCCCATCACAAGCAGCTCAATATCGGATGTGGAATTGTCAATTAGTGGTGAAACATCTAAGCTTGTAAGAGTGTTGCTATTAAATGCTTCAAAGACGCTAAATACGGCCGTGTCGCCTTCTATTCTTTCTAAATCTATAGAGTTTGATAGTGCGACGCTAGACCACGCTTCTGCCAACATACAATCGCGACAAGTACTGTTTTTATCTATAAGTCTTTGGAAACTGCTATCAAAACTAAGGATAGCTATATGTGCGTTTAAGCTCTCAGCTTTGCTCTGTTCGGATGGGGTTAGCGCTTCAATATCTACTTTTTCGAGTTGCTGTTTGGCACCAATTATATTGCCATTTAGTAAGTAAACTTCTGTAAGCAATAGCCTGAGTTCAGATGTTGGCTCCTCACTCATCGCTTGTTTAATTAATACTTCAGCCTCTTTTGATTGCCCATTCTCAAGTGCAACTTTGGTTTCTTGAATGTAATCTTGGTGAGCCTTTGGTGTGCATCCAATACAAGTTAATAGAGCGAGAGCAGCAAATTGAATATTTTTTTTTAGCATTTTAAAACTTCTAACGTCCGTGAGTTTACCTTGATAAAGGTATCGTGCTTTTTAATAAGTGACAAGAAGTATTAAGATAGTATAAAAAAAAGCCGGATTAAAATCCTAATGCCAGTCAGTTAAGCTGACTGGCATTTTTCTTTGTGGGGTATTTAGTCGGTCTTTTCCTCACTACTCTGGGGT